>JAEWLO010000454.1 GCA_023457475.1 Pseudomonadota bacterium
ATCTAGGCGCAGTGGACTGAACAGCGGGTGGCCGTCGACGTGAAGCTGACCGTGGCGTTCAGCCACGCGACCGGCCACCAGCCAGCGCAGGCTGGCGATCAGCAACGGGTGCTCCACCGCGAGCACACGCTGGGCCAGTACTTCGGGGGTGTCGCCTGGCTGCACCTGCACATGGGCCTGCCCGAGCACCGTTCCGGCATCCAGTTCCGGCACCACGAAGTGCACGCTGGCCCCCGCCTCGGCATCGCCGGCTTCCAGCGCACGGGCGTGGGTATGCAGGCCCTTGTACTTCGGCAGCAGCGAAGGATGAATGTTGATCAAGCGGCCGGCGAATCGCTGCACGAAGGCTTCGCCCAGAATGCGCATGTAGCCGGCGCAGACGATCCAGTCGGGCGCAAAACTGGCCAGCGCGTCGCCGAGCGCGGCGTCGAATGCGGTCCGGTCGGGGAATTCCTTCGGCGAACGCGCCCAGCGCCGCTCCGGGGCGACCTTCAGCAACGCCGAGGCACTGGGCTTGTCGGACAGCACGCCAATCACTTCAGCATCCAGCGTGCCAGTGGCAATGGCGTCAACGATGGCCTGCAGGTTGCTGCCACGCCCGGAGGCCAGTACGGCAATACGGGCGGTCATGCGACGACGCGGCTCCCCGGCGGCGCGAAGGCGGTTTTGACTTCGGGCTTGAGCAGCACGATGAACGCATACACGCCAAGGGCGATGCCCAGCGCGCCGGCAAGGCACGATGCGCCGGCGGCGATCAGGCACAACTGGTGGCGCTGGCGTTGGCCCAGGGCCTTGGCTGCGACGAAACTGAGCGCACCGACGCATGCGAACACCAGACTGGCGGTCAGCAGCAGGACGATCAGCAGCATCGGCTGGGCACCCGGGGCCATGCTGTTGCTTTCAGCGGCATAGCCGGCGAAGGCAACGGGAAGCAGCACGATGCCGATGCAGAGTTGGATGGCTCCCAGCACGTAGAACAGGATCTTCAACGTATGCAGGTGCGAATTGATCTGGATGGGATTCCAGACGCCCGGCGGCGTTACCGGGCCGTGCGGGCCATTGAGCGGGGGAGGCGTGGCGGCCATGGTGATCTCAGGAGTGAGCAGAGGCGGGCACGTCGAACGCGGCCTTCACCGACGGACGCAGCAGCACGATCAGGGTGAAGACGCCCAGTACCGTTCCTAACGGCATGCACAGGCAGGAGATCGCGGCCACCACCATGCACAGCGTGTGGCGGCGCCGCTGCGCCAGGCAGCGCCCGGCATAGGCGATGAACGCACCCAGGGTGACCCCACAAAAGATGATCACCGCACCGATCGCGATGAAGATCCAGCCTGCCATGCGGCCATCCTGGTCGGGCATGCCATTGGCGTCGTTCATCGGTAGCGCACCGGTCACCATGCCGATGCCGAGGGCCACATGGATGATCGGGAACAGCGAGAACAGCGCGGTAAGGCCGCCGACCACGTAGTGGAAGATGGACAGCAGCTTCAGGTGGGCGGCTTCTTCCGTCGACAAGGGCGGCGATTCAGGGATTGCGGTCATCGGGAACCTCAGGAGCAAGCGGTTTGGGAGCATCGAACGCCGCCACTACGCTAGGGCGCGCAAGCACGTTGAATGCCAATCGGCCCAAAGGCGCAAGGGTTTTTGCCAGTGAGATGGATTGTGAGTGATTCCGGCGACGGATGAGGTTCCATGCCAATCGCACCGAAGCGCCGCCGAAAAGAGCAGCCGGAATGCTGATTGCACCCCCAGCCAGGACGAAAAGCCAGCCCATCAAGCGAGCATCTTTCACGATCCCCTCCGCGTCGGTCAGGACAATGTTTCCAGTCAGGAAACGAACGCCCTGAACGATGGCGGTCAGTGGTATCAGTAGACCCACCACCATAACGCTGCCGAGTAACCCGAAGGTTACCGCCAGCACCCATAGATTGGAGATATCTTCCTTGGAGAGTGTCGGAACGGCCTGGTCGGCGTTCACAGACGTCGTACCCCGAACAGCGCTTTTGCTTCGGGGCGCGTGAGCACCACGATATTGACAATTCCCAGAAGGAGCACGGGGCCCCCGAGCACCGTAGCCGCACTGGCCAGCAGGCAGACCACGTAGCCGCGCCGGCGAAACAGGCATATGCCAGCCACGAGCAGCGCCAGCGCCGCGATTCCGGGAATGGCCGTCAGCACGTAGGCAAACGCTGCCGGAGGCCGGGCCTCGGCAGGCAAGTCCACGAACATGCCGTTGATGATGTGCCACGAAGGGAACATCCACAGCACACACGCGATAGCGGCGGCCAGGTTCACCCACGGCAGCCAGCGCAGCGCGGACGGTGCCGTGGGAAGCGGGGGAATCGATGCATCCATGCCGAACTCCTTCAGAAAAACGTATCAGCCGATATGCACGCGTTCGGCACCGGTGGCGGTCACCACCTTGCCGATGGTCCAGTGCTCCAGGCCCTGCGCCTGCACGGCGGCCGTCACGGCCGGCACCTGGTCCGGAGCGACGATCAGCACGAAGCCGATGCCACAGTTGAAGGTGCGCCACATTTCGCTGTCGGCGACCGCGCCTTCCTTCTGCAGCCACTGGAACACCGGTGGCAGGGTCCAGGACGACGCCTGGATGTCCAGGCCCAGGCCTTCGGGCACCACGCGGATGATGTTCTCGGTCAGCCCGCCACCGGTGATGTGGGCCATGCCGTGGATGGCGTCGCCGTGCGACTTCAGCAGCGAAAGGATCGGCTTCACATACAGGCGGGTGGGGGCCATCAGCGCGTCCACCAGCTTGACCCCGCCTTCCAGCTCCAGGTCAGCCGGGCGGCCGGCGCGGTCGTAGATGCGGCGTACCAGCGAGTAACCGTTGGAATGCGGGCCCGAGGAGGCGATACCGATCAGCACGTCACCCTCGGCTACGCTGGCACCGTCCTTCAGTTCGCTCTTTTCCACGGCGGCCACGGTGAAGCCGGCCAGGTCGTACTCGCCCGGGGCATACATGTCGGGCATTTCAGCGGTTTCGCCGCCGATCAGCGCGCAGCCGGCCTCGGTGCAGCCGTTGGCGATGCCGCCCACCACCGCCGCGGCGGTGTCGATGTCCAGCTTGCCGGTGGCGAAGTAGTCCAGGAAGAACAGCGGTTCGGCTCCCTGCACCAGCACGTCGTTCACGCACATGGCGACCAGGTCGATGCCGATCGTGTCGTGTCGGTTCAGCTGGTGGGCCAGCTTCAGCTTGGTGCCGACGCCATCGGTACCGGAGACCAGGACCGGCTCGCGGTACTTGTTGGACAGGTCGAACAGCGCGCCGAAGCCGCCCAGGCCGCCCATCACCTCCGGCCGGAAGCTGCGCTTGACCAGGGGCTTGATCCGCTCCACCAGTTCATTGCCTGCATCGATGTCGACACCGGCGGCGCGGGAGGTCAGGGGGGCGGGGGAAGACGGAGTAGTGGTCACGGGCGTCGGGCTGCGCTGGGGTGAAAGCGGGATTTTAACAGGCCACGTTGGCGCGCAGGCCGTATTCGGGCAACAATTCCCCCCGGATACGCTCGATGGAAGACCTGATGCGCCGCAGCCTCATTCTCATGATGTTCCTCGCGCTGTGCCTGCCGGTGGCCACGATGGCCCAGAGCGGCCTGCGCACCGAAGGCGACGTGGCCAGTGCCACCGGGGCCTACGAGGCCGAAGTACCGGTCAACAGCCAGTCCGATGCCGACCGCACCGGAGCCCTGGCGCGCGCGCTGGGCAGCGTGATGGCCAAGCTGTCGGGCGACCGCAGCGTGATGACCCGCCCCGGCGTGGTCCAGGCACTGCGCGGGGCCAGGGATTATGTGGAGAGCTACGACTACCGCCAGGACCAGAGCACTTCGGCCACCGGCGCGCCCAGCTACCGCACCATGCTGGTGGCCCGGTTCCGCCAGGACGATGTGGACGGGCTGATCTCGGCCCTCGGCCTGCCGCTGTGGCCCCAGCCGCGACCCAAGCCGGTAGTCTGGCTGGCCATCGACGATGGCACCGGCCCGCGGCTGGTCACCGTGCAGCAGGCCAACGCGGCCCGTCCGCTGCTGAACAAGGCGGTGGAGCGTGGCTTCAAGCTGGGCCTGCCGACCGGCAGCACCGCCGAGCAGGCGCTGGTGGGAGCCATCTGGCGCCAGGACACCGCCGCCGTGGCCAGGGCCTCGGCCCGCTACGCGCCGCCGATGCAGCTGGTAGGCAAGCTTTACCGCGACAGCGCCGGCGGCTGGGTCGCCGACTGGGTGTTCGTGGACGGCGGAAAGGAACTGAACAAGTGGACCGTCAAGGACAGCGACGCCCGCCGGGCCATGGCCGGTGGCGCGGACGGCGCGGCTGACGCCCTGGTGAAGCGCTACGCCAAGGCGGGCGCGGCGACCGGTGCGGCCGGCACCTACACCATCGCGGTGATCGGCCTGGATTCGGCCGATGACTACATGCGCCTGGCGGCAGGCCTGCGTGAAAACCCGGTGGTGCGCAACATCACGCCGCTGCGGGCTGCCGGAAACCGCCTGGAGCTGTCCCTTGAGATGACCACCGGCCTGTCCGGTCTGAACCGCATGCTGGGCGAGAACGGCGTGATCGTGCCGCTGGCCCCGCTGCCGGTGCCGATCGACGAAGACGCACTCCCCGGCGCACCGCCGCCGCCCGCCAGCAACGAGTACCGCCTGCGATGATCCTGACACCGGAAGCCGAGATCGCCCAGTTCCTTCGCCGCGTCAAATACATCCTGCTGGCCCTGGCCATCGGCTGGGTGGTGTGGCTGCTGGCCCCCATCCTGACCCCGTTCGTGCTGGCGCTGGCATTGGCCTGGCTGGGCGATCCGCTGGTCGACAGGATCGAGGCCACTGGCCGCTCGCGCAACACCGGCGTGGTGCTGGTGTTCGTGGCGATGGTGCTGATCATCACCGCGCTGCTGCTGATCCTGGTGCCGATGATCGAGCGCCAGATCTCCACCCTCATCGCCGCGGTGCCGCAGGCCCAGCAGTGGCTGATGCAGACCGGCATTCCATGGATCGAGCAGAAGACCGGAATGGAAGTCATGCCCTGGCTGGAGCCGGACCGGCTGATCGAGTGGGTACGCAGCCACTGGGAGCAGGCCGGCGGCTTCGCCAAGACCTTCTTCGGCTATGTGTCGCGCTCGGGCTTTGCGATGGTGACCTGGGTGGTCAACATCCTGCTGCTGCCGATCCTGGCGTTCTACTTCCTGCGTGACTGGGACATCCTGGTCGAGCGGGTGGCCTCGATGATTCCGCGCAACCATGTGGGCACCATCACCAAGCTGGCGCGCGAGTCGGACGAGGTGCTGGGTGCGTTCATCCGCGGGCAGTTCCTGGTGATGGTGGCGCTGGGCGTCATCTATGCGGCCGGCCTGTCGCTGGTGGGCCTGAAGCTGGGCCTGCTGATCGGCCTGATCGCCGGCCTGATCAGCTTCATTCCGTACCTGGGGGCAACCACCGGCATCGTGATGGCGGTGCTGGCGGCCGTGGTGCAGGCGCAGGGCTTCGACCTGAAGCTCCTGATCCTGGTGGGCGTGGTGTTCACCGTAGGCCAGCTGTTGGAAAGCTATGTGCTGACGCCGCGCATCGTGGGCGACAAGATCGGCCTGCATCCGGTGGCTGTGATCTTCGCGGTGATGGCCGGTGGCCAGCTGTTTGGCTTCCTGGGCATGCTGCTGGCGCTGCCGGTGGCGGCCGTGAGCAACGTGCTGCTGCGCTATGCGCACCGGCGCTACCGCGAGAGCGAGCTGTATGTGGGCGAGACGGCGATCGCGCTGGATTCGTACATCGACACGCGCGCGGCCACGATCGAAACACCGAAGGGCCCTGGGCTGAAGTGATGAGCGTCGTACCGCAGCTGCCGCTGGCCCTGCGTTATCCGCAGGACGAGCGTCTGGAGACCTTCATCGGCGCGCCGGACGGTGCGCTGGCGCAGCTGCGCGCCATTGCGGTCGGGGCGGCGCACGACTGGGTGTATCTGGAAGGTGCGGCGGGAACGGGCAAGACGCATCAGGCTCTGGCGATGTGTTCGCTGGCGGAGCAGGCGGGCCGGCAGCCGACCTATCTGCCGCTGAAGGCGGTGGTGGGGCGGGTGCGGGCGGCGCTGGAATCGCTGGAGGGGCGGGACCTGGTGGCGCTGGACGGGCTGGACGCGATCGCAGGCAGCCGCGAGGACGAGGTGGCGCTGTTCGACTTCCACAACCGGGCGCGGGGCAGTGGCATCACGCTGCTGTACACGGCGCAGCATGCGCCGGATGGGCTGGGGTTGGTGCTGCCGGACCTGCGCTCGCGTCTGCAGCAGTGCATCCGTCTGGTGCTGCAGCCGCTGGACGACGAGGGTCGGGCAGCGGTGCTGCGCGAGCGGGCGGTGCGGCGCGGATTGAGCATCGACGAGGCGTCGATCGACTGGCTGTTGACGCATACCGGGCGCGAGCTGGGCAGCCTGGTGACCCTGCTGGACCGGCTGGATCGCGAATCGATGGCGGCGCAGCGGCGGATCACCGTGCCGTTTCTGCGGCAGGTGGTCGAAGACGGGTCTGCTGCACGGCTTTGATGGATTTGCGCTGACGGCCTTTGCGCAACGGTTACGTGTTTTGGCGGGACGGTAACCCCGCACCGTTTGCGCGCCCCCTTCAACAAGAAGGGGGCTCTTCACCAGAGAGAGCCCTGGCATTTGCCGGTAGGGGCGGTCGTCAGACGACTGCCGATACGGTTGACCGGCGCTTTAACGCAGGGACCACACCCGAAACCGGCTTTACGCCCGGCACCGCGCAGCCACGCAGGGCGTGGCGCTACGCTGACAACTCGAGATCCAATGCGGCCAATCGCTCCGGCGTGCCCACATCCGTCCACCGGCCGGTGTGATGCTGCCCGCTCACGCGCCCCTGCGCCATGGCGTTCCGCATCAACGGGGCCAACCCGAACTGGGGCGGATTCGCCGCTGATCCCTCGGTGCCGCCGATCACATCACGCCACGTGTCCACAATCGCCGGACGATAGACGCCAACCCCCGCATACGTCAGGCGCGGCGCATCGTCTGCATCCGCCACGCTGCCATCCTCGCGCAGAATGAAATCCCCGCGGGGATGCTGCACCGGATTGTCCACCAGCACGATATGCGCATCGACTTGCGGCTGCGTGGGCAGCGCAGCGAAGTCGATGTCCGTCCACACATCGCCATTGACGACCAGGAACGGCGCATCGCCCAGCACGGGCAGGGCATTGAGGATGCCGCCGCCGGTTTCCAGCGGTACCGGGCCTTCGTCGATGAAGTGCAGGTGCAGGCCCCATCGATCGCCGTTTCCCAGCGCCGATTCAAACTGCTCGCCCAGCCATGACGTGTTGATGACCACATCGGTGATGCCGGCGGCGGCCAGGCGTTCGAGATGCCACACGATCAGCGGTTTGCCGCCGGCGACCAGCAGCGGCTTGGGCGTGGTCAGGGTCAGCGGGCGCATGCGCTCGCCTTTGCCGGCGGAGAAGATGATCGCCTTCATGCGCGTTGGGCCATGGCGGGCTTGATGCGGTGCTGCAACAGCTGCTGCAGGCCGTCCAGTTCGGGGTGGCGGGGCAGCACTTCGTCCAGGTAGCGGATGAAGCGCGGCGCATCTTCGAAGTAATGGCCCTTGCCGTCGCGGTCGCGCAGGCGCACGAAGATGCCGAGAATCTTGAGGTGGCGCTGGATGCCCATCCAGTCGGCGTCGCGCAGGAACTGCGGCCAGGGGCGCACCGGCAGGCCGGCGACAAGGGCCTTGGCGTGGTAGCGGGCGAGCCAGGCGTCCACGCGGTCCAGTGGCCAGCTGAGGAAGGCGTCCTTGAACAGGCTGACCGGGTCGTAGGCGATCGGGCCGCGTACCAGGTCCTGGAAATCGAGCACGGCGGGGCCGTCCGACACCGGCATCAGGTTGCGCGGCATGAAGTCGCGGTGGGTGAGCACCTGCGGCTGCTGCAGTGCGTTGTCCATCAGCCGGCGCTGTGCCAGCTGCAGGGCCTCGGTTTCGCCGCAGTCCAGCTGCAGGCCGAGATGCCGCTGCAGGAACCACTCGTCGAACAGACCCGCGTCCCGCTGCAGCAGCGCTTCACCGAAGCTGCCCAAGCCGCCCGGCACGGGAATCGACTGCAGGCGGATCAGCTGCTCGAACGCGGCATCGAACCAGGCATCCGCAGTGTCTTCGGTGATCGCGCGGGCGAGGGTGGGGCCGCCAAGGTCTTCCAGCAGCAGGAAGCCGTTGTCCTCGTCGCGCGCGAGGATGTGCGGCACGCGCACGCCGTGCGGTTCCAGCAGGTCATGCATGCGCAGCCAGGGGCGCACGTCTTCCAGCCCGGGTGGGGAGTCCATGATGATGTGGCTGCCACGCGTGCTGGTGGCACGCCAGTAGCTGCGGAAGCCGGCGTCGACCGAGGCGCGGTCGAGCTGCGTGTCGGGGTCGCCCAGCGCGGCGCGGGCCCAATGCAGGCGCTGCGCGGTGCGCTGCGGGTCGGAAGCAGGATCGGTCATGGACAGGTACGTCGAAGCGGCACGGGTTGGCGCGCGGAGGGAAAGGAGAGGGCTTCAGGGCTTGCGGCTGAACAGACGGAGCACGGCCAGCACCACGATGGCACCGAGGACCGCTCCAATGAAGCCGGCCGGCTCGCCCGGGGCATACCAGCCCATGTGCTGGCCAAACCAGCCGGCAACCACAGCACCCACGATGCCCAGCACGATGGTCAGCAGGCAGCCCATGCGGTTGTTGCCCGGCATGAAGAAGCGCCCGAGCAGGCCGACCACGAAGCCGACCAGAATGATGTAGAGCCAGCTGCTGCTGCCGAACAGACCGTCCATCGTGTCGTTTCCTGCATTAGATGGACGCAGCCTATCAAAGGCTGCGCCCATCGCGTGCATTGGCGCTTAACGTGTCCGCTATGCGTTCAATCCGAAGGCCGGGCAGCGCCCGGCGCTACGGGTCAGCAGCAGCCGTGGCCGCCGTGACGGGTGCCGCTGTCGGCGGCAACCGGCGAACCGCTGGTCTCACCTCGCAGGCTGGCCGCGTGGTGTTCGCTGATCACCTTGGACACACAGGCGGTTACGCGCTTGCCCATCGGAATGTGCAGGAACTCGTTAGGACCATGCGCATTGGAGTGCGGACCCAGTACACCGGTGATCATGAACTGTGCGCCCGGGAACTTCTCGCCGAGCATGCCCATGAACGGAATCGAGCCGCCTTCGCCCATGTACATGGCCGGCTTGCCGAAGAAGGTCTGGCTGGCGGCGTCGATCGCCTGGGTAAGCCACGGGGCCATTGCCGGGGCATTCCAGCCAGAGGACGCCTTTTCCAGGTCGAGCTTCACTTCCGCGCCGTTCGGCGGGTCGCGCAGCAGCGCTTCCTTGAGCAGCTCGCCGCAGGCCTTGCCGTCGGCGGTCGGCGGCAGGCGCAGCGAGAGCTTCACCGCCGTGTGGGGACGCAGCACATTGCCGGCCGAGGCCAGCGGCGGCATGCCGTCCACGCCGGTGACCGACAGCGCCGGACGCCAGGTGCGGTTGAGCACGAGCTCGGACAGCTCGTCGGCCATCGGCTTGAGGCCATCCACCAGCGGGAACTTGTCGAAGATCGCGGTATCCACGACCTCCGCGGCACGCTTGGCCTGGTCCAGGCGCTCGGCCGGAATCTCCACGTGCATGCCGTCGATCAGGATGCGGCCGGTGTTCTCGTCCTCGATGCGCGACAGCAGCTGGCGCAGCAGGCGGAAGCTGGAGGGCACCACGCCGGAAGCATCACCGGAGTGAACGCCTTCATTGAGCACCTTCACCGAGAAGTTCCCGCCGGTCAGGCCGCGCAGGGAGGTGGTGCACCACAGCTGGTCATAGTTGGCGCAGCCCGAATCCAGGCACACCACCAGCGACGGCTTGCCGATGCGGTCAGCCAGGTGGTCAACGTAGGCCGGCAGGTCGTAGCTGCCCGATTCCTCGCAGGCTTCGATCAGCACCACGCAGCGGGCGTGCGGCAGACCCTGTTCCTGCAGTGCCAGGACGGCGGCGAGCGAGCCGAAGATGGCGTAACCGTCGTCGGCACCGCCACGGCCGTAGAGCTTGTCGCCGCGAAGCACCGGCACCCACGGGCCCAGGTCGTCATCCCAGCCGGTCATTTCCGGCTGCTTGTCCAGATGCCCATAGAGCAGGATGGTGTCATCGCCGGTTTCCGGGCCGGTGGCCGGAATTTCCAGCAGGATCAGCGGAGTGCGGCCCTCCAGACGGACCACTTCCACCGTCAGGCCGGGCAGCTTCTGTGCCTTGGCCCAGTTCTCCATCAGGGAAACGGCTTGGTCCATGTAGCCATTTTCCACCCAATTCGCATCGAACATCGGCGATTTGTTGGGAATGCGGATGTATTCGACCAATTGCGGAACAATTTCGTTGTCCCACTTGTCACTGACGTATTGGCCGAGTTTGGCGCTGTCCATCTGAAGCTCCGAATGCATGGGTCTAGTCCCGCCATTCTACTCCTGACCATCGTGTAGGAATTTTCCTACACGACGTCGGGTATTTGGCCGGCTGTGTGAAGGCAGCGTGGACGATAGTCTGTACCTATGTGGCGGGGCACACTCGCAGCACCGAAGGGATCACCGGTTGCAGCCGGTGCCGGGCCACAGGGAGCTACACGTTGGGGCTTTGGAAGACGTGCGGGGCGTTCGTGCTGGGAGTGGTGATGAGTGGCGCTGCCTGGACGGCAGAGCGGATCAACATCAATACCGCCGACGCTGTGACGCTGGAACAGGGATTGACGAATGTCGGGCCGGTCAAGGCCAGGGCAATCGTCACATACCGGCGGCAGCACGGTCCTTTCCTCCGGGTCGAGGATCTGACCCGGGTGAAGGGGATAGGGACAGCAACCGTCGAACGGAACCGACAGCGGATGACGGTGGGAGCCAGGCAGGCACCCACGGCGGCCCCCTCCAGGAAGGAGCGGCTGGCACCCGTACCAAGGCGCTGACGTAAGGGGATTTCGGGGATTGGTCGCGATCGGCAGGACGCCGGTCACGGGGGCTGAGGCAGGAGCCGCAGTCACCACGACAGCCGCAGGGACGCAGCATGCACGGAGGCGGCGCGACCAGGGAATGGCCGGGAGCCATGAGGAAGATGGCTTCAGACCCGGGAAGGGTTTCATTGGCGGAACTATACGGCCGAGTGCAGGGAGCATGGCCGGCACCCATTCTGGGCAGGATGCACAGGGGGAAGGCGGGAAGCCGACATGGACGTACAGATTGCCCGGTTCACACAGGATGTGTGGCCGGGCAATTTTTTTGCGTTCAACTTCGGTTGATTCCAACGTCGGACGCGCCAACGTGATGGATGCGCGGCGTCTGCGGATGCTTGTGCCGCGCTGCGCGCGGTTGACACGCATGGCGTGCGGTGTGTCACCTTCGGTGCCACGCATGCTCCTTTTGAC
>JAEWLO010000455.1 GCA_023457475.1 Pseudomonadota bacterium
ACGGTAGCGCCGGCCGTTGGCCGGCCATCATGAATGATGGAGCATCCCGAGGGCCGGCCAACGGCGGGCGCTACCGGTTCTTCATCCCGCGGCGATGAAAGCTAGGCCGAAAGCTCTTCGCGGATGATTTTCGCGCCGGCGCTGAGCGCCTGCAGCTTGCCCCGGGCCACGTCGCGTGCCAGCGGTGCCATGCCGCAGTTGGTGGACGGGTAGAGCTTGTCGGCATCCACGAACTTCAAGGCCCTGCGGAGGGTGTTGGCCACGTCCTGCGGGGTTTCGACGGTGTTGGAGGCCACGTCGATGGCCCCCACCATCACCTTCTTGCCGCGCACCAGTTCGATCAGGTCGATCGGTACGTGCGAGTTGTGGCATTCCAGCGAGATGATGTCGAGGCTGGAGGTCTGCAGCTTCGGGAAGGACTCCTCGTATTGACGCCACTCCGATCCCAGCGTCTGCTTCCAGTCGGTGTTGGCCTTGATGCCGTAGCCGTAGCAGATATGCACGGCGGTCTCGCACTTGAGTCCTTCGACCGCCCGCTCCAGGGCGGCCACACCCCAGTCGTTCACTTCGTCGAAGAACACGTTGAAGGCCGGCTCGTCGAACTGGATGATGTCGACACCCGCCGCCTCCAGTTCCCTCGCCTCCTGATTGAGGAGGGTTGCGAACTCCCAGGCGAGCTTTTCGCGGCTCTTGTAGTGGGCGTCATACAGGGTGTCGATCATGGTCATCGGACCCGGCAAGGCCCACTTGATCGGCTGCGCGGTCTGGCTGCGCAGGAACCTGGCGTCCTCGACGAACACCGGCTTCGGACGGCTCACGGCCCCCACAACGGTCGGCACGCTGGCGTCGTAGCGGTTGCGGATCCGGACGGTTTCACGCTTCTGGAAATCAACACCTTCGAGATGTTCGATGAAGGTGGTAACGAAGTGCTGCCGCGTCTGCTCACCATCGCTGACGATGTCGATACCGGCGTGCTGTTGTTCCTGCAAGGACAGGCGCAGGGCGTCGCGCTTGCCTTCGATCAGTTCTTCATCTTCCAGCTTCCAGGGAGACCAGAGCTTCTCGGGCTGTGCGAGCCAGGAAGGCTTGGGCAGGCTACCGGCGGTCGACGTGGGCAGTAGTTTCTTCATCGGGTGCGTTTCTTGTGTCCAATAGGCAATAGGGGAAATCAACAGATCAGCGCGCCGCCCACTGCTCAAGCACCGTGCGGTAGGGCTTGATGAAGTGCTCTTCGGTGAACCGGCCCTGCTTCACGGCGAGCTGGCTGCGCTCTTCGCGGTCGTAGACGATGCGGGTGGACGAATAGTCCTGGTGCTTGAGGCTGGGCTGGTAGACCTTCCCGGCCACCGAGTTGGCGTTGTAGATCTCCGGGCGGTAGATCTTCTGGAAGGCTTCCATCGTGCTGATGGTGCCGATCAGCTCCAGGTTCGAGTAATCGCCCAGCAGATCGCCCTGGAAGTAGAACGCCAGCGGCGCGACACTGCCCGGCGGCATGAAGTAGCGGACCTGCAGCCCCATCTTGTCGAAGTACTGGTCGGTGGGTGAGAACTCGCCCTGCCGGTACTCCACACCCAGGATGGGATGCTGGTTCTCGGTGCGGTGGTAGGTCTTGCTGCTGGAAACGCTGATGCAGATCACGGGCGACTTGCTGAACTGCGCGCGGTAGGCGTCCGATTCGAGGAAGTGCTTGAACAGCTTGCCATGCAGGTCGCCAAAGCCTTCCGGAATGCCGAAGCTGGCCTTGCCTTCGTTGCTGGCAGGCAGCACCACGCTGAAGTCGTAGTCGCGCACATAGGACGAAAAGTTGTTGCCGACGATGCCTTCCGTGCGTGCACCGGTGCGGGTATCGACGATGGTCGGCCGCAGCACCTCGATCAGCGGGAACGGATCGCGGCCGCTGTCGCCATCGATGTGCATCGCGACGGAGATGATGTCCAGCTCGACCGCATAGCGGTCCGCCCCCGGGTTGTCCCAGTGCGCGAGATCGTTGAATCGGTTGTTGATCATCCCGAGCGTGTTGCGCAGGTTTTCCTGCCGACGCTCACCCCGGGCCAGGTTGGCGAAGTTGGTGGTGATGCGGGTTCCGTCCGCCGGTTGGTAGTGCTCATCGAAGGGAATGCGCGTGATGCTGAAAGTGAAGTCGTTGTTCGTCATGGCCTGGGGGTCTGGCTGGCGGAATGGCATCCGGATACAGGTCGATCACATCCGGCGTTCAGAGGGACGTTGGGCACGGCAGCGGCGTCAGGCGGCCACACCGTCCCCGGCAGCGGCCGGCAGGGCACGACGCGACAACGCCATCAACGGCAGCGCCCGCTCCACCGCCAGCCGCGCCCGCTGCAGCAGGGCCTCGTTGTGCACGCGGCCCTCCACGAAATCACGGTCGGTGGCGTAGACCCCCAACGGCAGCGTGCGGGCCTGGAAGAAGCTGAAAAGCGGTCGCAGCTGGTGGTCAATCATCAGCGCATGGCGCTCGCTGCCGCCGGTGGCGGCCAGCAGGATCGGCGTGTCGACCAGGGCGTCCTGGTCGATGAAGTCGAAGAAATGCTTGAACAGGCCGGTGTACGAGCCCCGGTACACCGGGGTGACCACCACCACCACGTCGGCCTGTTCGACCGTGGCCAGTTCCCGCTCCACGGTCTCGGGCAGCTGGGAACGCCAAAGCGCGCCGGCCAGTTGGGGGGCCAGCTCGCCCAGTTCGATCAGGTGCGGCTCGCACGGGGCATATTCACCCATCAGGTCCAGCAGCTGCTCGGCGAGGGTGGCCGCCCGGGAGGGGCGCTGCAGCCCGCCGGACACAGCGACGATACGGAGGGGGAGAGTCATGCCCCGATGCTAGCCAGGGCCATCCATGACGTAAAATGGTATTACTTCACACATCCATGAGCGGGATTCATCGTCATGCTGGAGCGTATCCATCTGAGCATCGTGCAGCAGGTCGAGCTGCAGGGGTCGCTGACGGCCGCCGCCGGCGTGCTCAACCTGACCCAATCGGCCCTGAGCCACAGCATGAAAAAGCTGGAACAGCAGCTGGGCACCGACGTCTGGCTGCGCGAAGGCCGCAGCCTGCGCCTGACCCAGGCCGGCCAGTACCTGCTGGCCGTGGCCAACCGCGTGCTGCCGCAGCTGGACCTGGCCGAGGAGCGCCTGGGCCAGTTCGCGCAGGGCGAACGCGGCGCACTGCGCATCGGCATGGAATGCCACCCCTGCTACCAGTGGCTGCTGAAGATCGTCTCGCCTTACCTGGCCGCATGGCCCGACGTGGATGTAGACGTGAAGCAGAAGTTCCAGTTCGGCGGCATCGGGGCCCTGTTCGGGTATGAGATCGACCTGCTGGTCACCCCCGACCCGCTGTTGAAGCCCGGCCTGACGTTTGTGCCGGTCTTCGATTACGAGCAGGTGCTCGTGGTAGCCAAGGATCATGCGCTGGCCTCGGCGGAGTACGTGAAGCCGCGCCAGCTCACTCAGGAAATCCTCATCAGCTACCCCGTGCCGTTCGAGCGCCTGGACATCTACAACCAGTTCCTGCTGCCGGCCGGCGTCACACCCCGTCGCCACAAGACCATCGAAACCACCGACATCATGATGCAGATGGTGGCCAGCGGCCGCGGCGTGGCCGCGATGCCGCGGTGGCTGGTGGAGGAATATGCCGCCCGCATGCCGGTAGTGCCGGTGCGCCTGGGCGCGCGCGGCATTCCCAAGCAGATCTACCTGGGCGCGCGCGAGTCGGACACTGCGATTGACTATCTTCGCGCGTTTGTCGACCTGGCCCGGGGTGGCGCTACGGGTGTCGGTGCCGGGCCTGCAGACCACTGATGTCAGACGGTATGCACGACTTCATCAACGCCTGTTCATTGGAAGTGGCCGCCAAGGCCATGCCCGCGCTGCGCGGGGAAGCAGGCCGCATCGCGCGCGGCACGACGATTTCCATTCCCTACCTGCCGAGCGAGAGCGACGACGCGCGGCTGGCCGCGGCGCGCACGGTGCGGGCACTGGGCTTGGAGCCGATGCCGCATCTTTCTGCCCGTCGCATCGAGTCGCGCGCGGCACTTGAGCGCTTCCTCGACCGCGCGGTCGCCGAGGCCGGCGTTGAACGCTGCCTGCTGATCGCCGGTGATCTGTCCCGGCCCGCGGGGCCGTTTCCAGACAGCGCCTCGCTTATCGAGACCGGCCTTCTGGAGCGCGCCGGTATCCGGACCGTGGGCGTGGGCGGACATCCGGAAGGCCATCCGGTGATGGCCGTCGCCGAGCGGTGGCATGCACTGGAGACCAAGTGCCGCAGCATCGAAGAACGCGGCATGGCACCTCTGATCATCACGCAGTTCGCCTTCGATGCCGAGGTTGTACTGGCCTGGCTGCAGGCGCTGCGTAACCGCGACATCATCCATCCGGTACTGGTGGGAATTCCAGGACCCGCCAGCATCCCGAGACTGATCCGCTATGCGGCGATGTGCGGCGTGGGGGCGAGTGCATCGGCGCTGTCCCGGTACGGCATCTCGATCGGCCGGCTGGTGGGCACCGCCGGGCCGGATGTCTTCGTGGACCGTCTGGTAAGCGGATTGACGCCGGGCCACGGCCGGGTCAGCCCTCACCTCTTTCCGTTTGGCGGTATCGCGACTTCGCTGGCGTGGTTGGAGCGGTACCGGCACCGGATGGGTGCCGCCGGAGTGGGGGCCGTTGGCCGGCCCTCGTGAACCCCTACAGCCTGCCGCTCAAGATGTCCGCGGGCTTCGACGGCTCAGCGCACGTTCCCCATCGATATCAGGAATGACATCAGTGCCAGCACATAGCATGCAACCAGTGCCACACCGATGATTCGCTTTCTTGCCTCGGCCAGCGAGGCCGAAACACCTGCACAGGCGACGGCCGCAAGCGCGCCGACGATGAACAGCTGCCCTGCCGCCAACATGCCCGCGCCGGCTCCGGAGGTAAACAGCAACCAGCCGGAAAGCACTCCGCACAGCAACGACAGCGCCGCCGAGAGATGCCAGAAAATCTTCACTGCTTCTGCTCCGGAAGAGAAGCCCGGCTGCACGATGCAGCCGGGCAAATGGCCCACTACTGAACGCCCACGGAAACACCCGAGAAAGCCGTCTCGCCGCCGAGGATGAAGTACACCGCGTTGCCCACCAGTGCCGCGAACCGGATCGTCTCGTTGTTACCCTTTCGCGTGGAGGCCACATCGTAGGACTCGCGCGAGGCCGGACGGCCGTCCGCACCAAACAACGATACATCGCCAGTACCGCCGTAGCTGATCACGCTCAGGGTCGTCTTGCCAGCAGGCAGCGGCACCCGGAAGGCGATGACATCACCTGCCGCCCCGCTGAGGCCCCCAACCGTTTCACCGGGTGCGATGCTGCGTATGGCGACCCCGTTTGAGGAAACCTGCGTCGACACGCTGTTGTAGTCGCGCTCGTTACCGACGCGCGTGGCCGTGACCACGGCCTCGGCGGTCTCCAGCAACGCCGACTCATCGGGAATCGCGTACGTCACGAGGACTTCCGCTGTCTCGCCTGGGCCGATGTCCAGCTGTGCTGGCTCAGCCTGGGCGCCAAAGCCATTGTCGGCGACGGCAGTCAACTGGAAGCGTCCTCCAACACCGCTGTTGGAGACCTCGTACGGAACCACCACAGCGTGCCCCGCAGCACCTTCCACCGGTATCTGCTGGCTGCGGCGGACCGCCAGGGTACTCGCCGACCACACCGCCGGATGCACGCGCATGAACGCCTGCCCCTGCTCATCCGTGCCCCGGGCGCGGATCCGGAAGGGCGCGGCAGGTACCGGCACGGATCCAACATAGGTGTCCGCATCCTCCATCGGCATCTGCTTCGACATCGGCACGGTGAACAGCGCGTTGCCTGCCAGGTCAATAGCTTCGAAGCTGACACCCGTGACCGGACCGAACAGAGACGCGGACGCCAGGGCATCGTCCCCCACCAGCGGGAAACTGCCACGCGGGAACACGCCACCGTGGATGTCCGCGTTCACCTCCACAAACTCGAACAGGGGGAACTGGACGGCACCGATGCCGCCGGCAGTCAGCGCGTAGGGCCCGTTTCCAGAGACGGCCACCGACCAGATGCCTGCCGTCGGTGTGGTGATGCGGGCGGTGTAGTTGCCATTGAAGTTCCTGATCGCCACACCCGATCCCGCCGTCACCGTTGCACCCTGAGGATCCGTGAGCACCACCGCATGGCTGGCCGGAACATCGTTCGGCGGCACCGACAGAGCGATGGTGAGCTCGCGCATGCCTGTTTCCACCGGCAGGCTGTGACGATCCACGCTTCCAGCGGCCAACACCTTGCTGACATTGAGCACCTCACCCCGCCCATATCCCATCGCCGGAATGATGGCGTCGGCGAGCTGTGCAATCTGGGAAGGCTGTACCCGCACAACCTGGCCACCGGTATCGCTCGCCAGCTGGATGTAGCCGGGATCTGTAGGCGAACAGCTGCCGGTCAGCGCGAAGTTGATTTTCAGCCCCTTCGACTTGGCCAGCGCCGTAAGCGCGTTGAGCTTGTCGCGGTCCTTCGATGTGGCGTCAGTAAATACCCATACATCCGCACCGAACGATGCGGCATTGGCGGCAGTCAGAATGCCGGAGTTGGTCAGCTCCGGGCAGTCCGTCCCACCCCCATGCAGTGCGATGCCATTGATATGAGACAGAAACATCTGGGGATCAACCGTGACGATCGCCGGATCGATATCGGGATCGCCGTAGCTGACCAGGATGTAGTTCTCCGGTGCCAGTTCCGGGCTCTGCGATGCCGCGACGACCATCTGCCCAACCAGATCCTTAGCGCCCGCAATGCTGGCCGACATGCTGGTGGTGTAATCAACTACGGCGACGAAGGACGAGCGAACGTTGAAGAACTGTCGCAACGCATCGTAGTCATTCTCCAACTCGTCGACGATGCCCTGCACGAACTCACGGGTTGCCTCGGCCGCGAGTGCGCGCGCAGCTCCGTGCAGCGGGTTCTGCGCAACACCTTCGGACGCTGCATCATGGGCGCTGAGATCCTTGTTGATGCCCATGCACGTGGGTCGATAGTTACCATGGAAGCACTTGTTGGCGGGCAGTTGGTCGAGATCGCAACCGAACGTCTCGCGAGTTCCAAAACCAACGAAGTACGATGTACTCAGTCCGCCGCCTGCGCCAGCGGTGATGACATTGGGATTGGAGGGACAGGGTGCGACAGTTGCGGCGACACGGGGAATCACCGACACGCCAAGCCTGCGGTCAATATCGGTATTGCCAAGTTCAACCCATGTCCCGTGCGAGTAATAGTCCTGGATGGTATGCAGCGCCTTTCCAAGGTCTTCGCGGATCACGCGGGATCCAGGCCGCTGGCCACTCGGGAGTGCGCCAGTGGTACGTGCCGTCTGAATGATGCGCCGACGGAGCTCGATGATGCGCTCGCTGGCGGCAGATACGTCTTCATTGGTGAAGTGGCGCTCGGGACTGAACAACGCCGCCGAACCATCAATGATGTCGTCAACTTTCCGATTCTCGCTGGCGATGTGCTGCAACGCCAGATCATCCCACTGGAACACCATTCCGGCACCCGCATGCCCCTGAATGGCAGCGAGCTCCGTTTTGGTTATTTCGGCATGCACGCTGACAGAAAATGCATGGGCACTGCCAGCCATCTGTAGAAGTGCCAGGCCAAGCGCGGTGCTGAGGGCGGCCGCTCCTGGCCGCGATGAACTCAATCGCTTCATTACGTTCTCCTTGTAGGCAAGCGGCGTCCAGTTCTTCCTTTGCATTGGCCGCGTCAATGCGTCTGCAGTATTGCACTGCGCTGGAGTCATACCGATGCTTCACAGTGTTTCTGTGCACCTAGTCACACTAAACCGCCTCTTTCCCATGAGTGCTTTCCGGAGGCATCACACGGATTCCATTCCTGCTCTGTCCGAGGTCCCACCCATCACGTCCTGCTAGACTGCCGGGCCCTCAAGATTTCAGGATGAACTCCGACAGATGGAACTGCGTTTGATGCCCCTGCTGTGCGTGGCGCTGTGCGCCTTGTTGTCCAGCCCCAGCAGCAGCCACGCGGCCTCGTCGCCTTCTGAAGCACTCTACTTCGTCCGGCATTCGGTCACGCGAGAGCTGACACAGGACGAGCCTCTCAATCACGCCGGCCTCTATCAGGTCGCGCTGCTTGAGGAACCGAAGGCGGGACGCAGCGTGCGCATTCGCCCCCTGTGGATCCGTCACGGCATTGCGCCGGCGTCCGACATCAACACATCGGCGCTGGATCCGGACAACGCCGAGGACCGCCCCGCCCTTGCCGTGCTCCAGGCGGGCTTCGCATCGAAGATTTCGTCCTCCGGCGAAGCAGGCGAACTGCAGGCCGTCGACGCACAGGCCAGCGCGGCGTTGAAGAAGCGCGACGGGGACAGGGCGGCGCAACAGCTGCTGCTTTCACAGGCCCCCGGGGTGCGTCCGTTCGTGCTTCCCGAGCGTCTGGAATCCGGCCAGCAGCTGCCCGCCTCCCTGCGTGTCGAGCCGTACGGCCCGTTCACCGCCCAGCTGAAGGTGCTTGAGCTGACGCCAGAGGCGGCGGTGTTTTCGCTGCGGGTGGACGAGCAGAGCATCAAGGGGGCCGGGCGCGTGGTCGTGCGCCTGCGCGATGGCATGCCCATCGAGCTGCGCATGCAGCTTGACCACAGCGCCACGCGCGCAGCGCCGGCCAGCAGCCACCGCGTGCATGTGGCCGACATGGCCTACGACCCGCATCTGGACATGGCCGAAGACCTCGGCAATTACCAGGACTACGTCGGCCAGATCGAGCAGACGCTGGCGGGGATTCCGTTCAACGGCACGTATGACGAGGCCCGGTTGTATGCGCTGAACTCCCTTCCGCCGGCCGAGCTGCAGGCGCACATGGTGGGTAGCGATGTGCTGCCCGGGCTGGAGCGCAATATGGGCTTTGGCTGGGTGCCGCTGGGAGAATCCGGTCGGAGCGAGCTGGCGCTCGGGGCACGGCTTTCCAGTAGAACGGGGGACGAAGCCCTGTTGGTGGCCCGAACCGGACCGGTCGTGGCGCTGGATGCCGACGGTGAGCGCCTGGACGACCTGACGCTGCAGACGGTGATGCCGCAGCTGTATCTGGGATCGCACTTCTCCGCCAACGAAGAGCAGCCGAACTTCCCGTTCCGGCTTCCGCTGGGCGTACCGCAGTCCCAGCGTGACCGTATCCACACCTTCCGCATGCCGGTGATGGCCGAGGTCTATCAATGGCATTCGGTGGAAACCATTGCCGCAGGGGCGCAGTCGGCGGTGAATGCAGGGCTGGAGGTTGAGCTGGGCTCGCCCACGCGGGTGACGGTACGTCATCAGCGCGGACCGCAGCGCCAGTCGGTGGGCTTCTGGACGGTGGTGGTGCCGCTGGATGCCGATGGCAAGGAGATCGCTTCCCAGCAGGTCGCCGTACTGCCGATTCCGCTCAAGCAGGTGACCGAGCTTGCCGAGGTGCCCCTTGCGTGGGAGAGCCGCGAGGTTCCCTACCGCACGGAGATTGCGGCCGAGAAGCCGATCAGCCAGCTGCAGCTGCGGCACTATCAGTGGGTGCTGGAGCCTCGGGTCTGGGATTTCCGGTGGCTGCCTTGATCGGGAATCGTTCCGATCGCGCCCCTGTGATCACGTACCGTAGTAGCTCGGGTGATCCAGATCGCTGAGCAGACTCGGCCCCTGAGGCGTCCAAGCGATACGCTTGCGGGTGTTCGCGCTGGAAGCGGACATGTTTGCACCTGCAAAGTGCGCGAACCACCCAAAATGTTCCCGATCACGCGGCTCGACAGGCAGATTCAAACGTTGCCCTATCGCTTCGGCGATTCTGCTGAAAGCCACGGATTGATCCGCGACCGCGTGATAGGTCGGCTGGGTGACGCCCTCTTCCAGCGCCAGCCGGAAAACGCGGGCAGCGTCCAGACGGTGCACACCCGACCAGCAGTTTTGACCTTCTCCGAGATAGGCGGAGACGCCGCTCTCTTTCGCAATGCGGATGAGGATGGGAATGAAGCCGTGATCGCCCGGACCGTGTACCGATGGGGCCAGGCGCACCGTTGCGGCGCGTACCCCGCGCTCGGCCCATGCTCGGGCGGTGGCCTCGGATTTCCGGGGCGAGGTTGGACTGGGGATATCCGACTCATCGGCCCCACGCGGCAGCCCCAATAACCCCGATGTCACCAGCAACGGACGGTTTGAACCCTGCAGCGCCGCACCGAGCGCATTGATCACGCGCCGATCCTGTTCGCAGTTCTCGATGAACCTGGAATAGTCGCTGCCCCATGCGGTGTGGATCACCGCGTCGGCGGACGCGGCGGCTGTGCGCAACGCGTCAAGGTCATCAAGTGTAGCGGCGACCGCCGTCGCACCCGCAGAGGCGAGCAAGGCGGCCTTCTCCGGGGAACGGACCAGACCCGTGACCTGATGACCCGCGGAAAGCAGATCCTCGACCACCGCAGAGCCGACCCAGCCGGTGGCACCGGTAACGAATACGTGCATTGAATGATCTCCTGTGTAACCGGCAAGTGCGGCAGGCCTGCTCAACCCAACCACATCGATAGTTCTACGTCCTCGCCAACGGGCACGGAAAGATACCCCTTGCTTGTGTCGCGCACCCGTGCAAGGTAATCCGGGCTGAGATCCGCGTTGTCTGCAATGATCAGCGCACCAGGCCGCAGCCGGCGCTCCAACAGATCGAGAACCTCACAATAGATCGACTTGGCACCGTCGAGCAGCACCAGATCGATGTGCTCAGGGAGGTCGACCGCCAGTGTGTCCAGTGCGTCGCCACGGCGGATTTCGACCAGAGTGTCCAGGCTGGCTTCGGCCAGATGCTCGCGGGCCTTGGCGACCTTGGACGATTCGAACTCGCTGCTGATCAGCCGACCACCACCGTTGTCACGCAGCGCTGCGGCCAGGTACAACGTCGAGAGGCCGAACGAGGTGCCGAACTCGATGATGTTCTGCGCTCTCGTGCTTCGTGCCAGCTGATACAGCAGCACGCCGGTGGTCCGGGAGACGGGCAGCCACAGGTCCTTGGCCTGGCTGTAGAACTCCAGATACCCGGTCTTGCTGCGCAGCAGGCGCTCGCGCTCTTCGTCGGGGATGGCGGCCAGCGCTGGGCTCGTCGCGTGCTCGGCTTGGTGGAAAAGGCGATCAAGCAGTGGGGCCAACGGGGCGGTGGTCAGGGAAATGGTCATGAGGCGGCTTCATCCAAATGCGAATAAACATTCGCGTTGGAAAAATAATATGACGGAAGATTCGCGTTGAAAATTCGCATCCATGTTCGCGTTTCGTTCCACCATGAGACTGTTGCGGCTGCGCGCTGGGCGGCAGTACCCAAGGATGTATGGCGATAAACATTCAGGTTTTTCGTCAGCAATGAACTTCAAGCGACCCGTCTGGAAGCCCCGAGGCCAGTTGAGAAGGGCTGATACGTCACGCTAGGATGCGAATAATCCATCGCATTACCACCATGACCGCCCGCCACCGCCCGCAGATTGCCTCCCGCAAACAGCCGCAGCAGGTCCGCTCGACGGAGCTGGTCGCAGCCATTCTTGAAGCTGCCCTACAGGTGCTGGCACAGGAAGGCGCGACGCGATTCACCACGGCGCGCGTTGCCGAGAGAGCGGGTGTCAGCGTCGGCTCGGTCTATCAGTATTTCCCCAACAAGGCGTCCATCCTGTTCCGTTTACAGGTCGATGAGTGGCAGCGGACAACGCGGATGCTGCAGCGCCTTATCGAAGACACCAGCACGTCCCCTCTTGAGCGCCTGCGTGCACTTGTGCACGCCTTTATCAGATCCGAATGTGAGGAAGCTGCTGTTCGCGGCGCACTCAGTGATGCAGCTCCTTTGTATCGTGATAGTCCGGAGGCGCGAGATGCCCGCATCGAAGGTGACCGGATGATCGAGACATTCATGATCGACGCCTTGCCACAGGCCTCCGCTTCAGAGCGCGAACGCGCGGGCGATCTCATCTTCACTACGCTCGGTGACGTGGGTAGCAGCTTCTCCAAGACGCGGCGAACCAAGGCCGAGATCAAGGCCCAGGCCGATGCAATGGCGGACATGTTCTGCGCCTATCTTCGGACGCTCTGACCACCCGCTCCAGTGCTACCCTTCGGGCAGTAGCCCTTCAGACACGAAGCCAGTGGACGGATACCACTTCATTTCCGCGCTCTTCGACATCGAGCCCGACGAGGACAGAGCGTCGGTGTCGTTGGGCCGTGGACGCCCACTCGCGCTCTGGCTCAGGTCACAGTTTGAAGGGCGTGGTTATGCCGTTGAGGACGTCTTCCATGAGGATTGGGGCTGGTGCGTCATGTGCCAGTCCAAGCCTTTCAAGCTCTGGATTGGGTGCGGTGCCGTGGATGCGGTTAATGGCGAGTCTGGCGGCCTGGTGCCACCCGAGGGATCGATCGTCTGGCACTGCTTTTCTGTAGTTGAGGTGTCTTGGCTGGCCCGTGTACTCGGGCGGGTCGACACGGCAGCGGCAATGCGTCGCCTGGATGCTGATCTGCGTGATGTGTTGGACAGTCATCCGGCGGATATCCGGTTGGTTGATGGCGAGCGTTGATGGGTTCATGAGGGCCGGCCAACGGCCGGCGCTACCGTTCCCGGGATGTCGGATGCGACGTTCGACTCAGTAGCTCGGCGTCACCTTCATCTGTGGCAACGGCCGTGGTGCGCCCTCAGTCAGGTCAGGGCCCAGGTCTTCCCAGGTTTCACCCTGCTCCACCATCAAGGCCCATAGCTGCTGGGAGACACGGCGTTTCTCCTCCGAACTCAACCGATACGAAGGCTCCAGCGGCTCCCCACTGGCAACGGTCTCATACGCCGGTGCCCACACGGCCACCTGCTGCAACGAATCGTCCGTGCGCGCCACCTCTAGCGTGTAGCGCTGATACGCAGACGCGAGATTCCGCCACCGGATCCAGTAATGGTTGGCAAACGAGAAATCGCAGAACCGCTCCCCCGCCACGCTTCCCTTCGCGGCGATACGGCTGAGCACCGCCTGCGGCATGTCCAGATTCATGCCGCCCTCGTCGCCCTGCAGCGACACATGCACGATACGGTCGCGGTAGCCCGGTGCACGTGCCTGCAGGATGTCGCGCCAGTTCTGCATGGTGGAGACGATGGAGAACAGGAAGCCGCTCATCTCCGCTGCAGCCAGCGGGCGCGCGATGGACTGGTAGCTGCGCTGCCAGCCATGCCGGTTCTCGGTGGGCAGGAACACGGCGGCATTGATGGCATCCGGCGAGTCGGGCGACATGTTCAGCGGCTCGGCATGGCGTGGATACACCAGGTTGATACCGAAGGTCGGCCAGCGCGGCAGCGCGGCGTCGAACAGGTGGATCGGGAAGTTGCTGCTGATGCCGCCATCGGAGAACCAGCACACGCGGAATGCGGTGATGACCGGGCCACAGCTGTGCCCGCCACTGGTGAGGCCTTCCATGCTGTCGGCCACGTTGGCGTTGTCGTGCGGCGGCACCGGTTCGGGCGCAGGCTCACAGCGCCGTTCGCGACGGGAAGGCTCGTGCAGCGGCACTGCGCTGATCAGGAGCGGGAAGCTCAGGCTCATGCGGGTGGCGACCAGCACGGGCAGCTGGTCGCCCTCGGGGAGGCGGTAGTAGTCCACGCCCCCAACGTGCTGCGGCGCTCCGGCTTTCGCCACCAGCCATGCGACGATGCTGGCGGGGAACAGTCGTTCGAACTCCTCGCGCCGGAACCAGAACTGCGAGCCGCTGAAGGGCAGCGTGCGCGGCTCCGTATGCGAGACGCAGGTGGTGATCATCTGCAGACTGATGGCGTGGCCGCCAATCGGTTCGCCGATGTAGCGCGGCCCCGCATGCAGATCGGCGAACGTGAGCGGATCGTCCATGGCCTTGCCGGAGAGCGCCTGCAGATGGGCGTGCAGCCAGTCGGTCAGGGCAGGATCGGAGGCGTCGGCCTGGGTAGAGCCGGAACACAACCCCAGCAGGTTGCGGCGGGCGACGCGGGCCACCCGCAGGGCGGAGGCGAGCACACCCGCGCCATACGCGCAGAGCAGCGAGGGCAGCAACGTCGCCCACACTCCCTCGATGCCGGCCGCCCACCAGCCGATGCCGAGCAGGCCGATCAATGCGGCCAGCAGCTCCAGCGGCGCGATCGCGAACACGGCCGCCAGCAGGCACGCGATCTTGCGCGGCAGGCTGGACTTACCGGCCAACATCACCAGCAGGCGGTAGGCGGTGCGTGCGCCATAGGCGGGCTGGAACAGACTGAAGATGAAGCCACGTTTGGAGAGCTGCGCGGAGACATCCGCGAGGCCCGGGAAACCCGCCTGCGGGCCCAGCGGCTCGCCTGCACGGCAGCGGCGGTCGCCCAGTGCGGCAGCGGCGGCCACGGCGGCCGCGATGGCGCCGGCCGAGGTGCCACCGATGTTCTTGAATCGGTACTCGCGGGCCAGGGACAGCACCGCGTTGGGGTACACAATGCCGCTGGTGATGCCGCCTTTCATGACCAGATCGCAATACTTGTCAGCCACGTCACTGCCTCCGTCTGCCAACCGCGCTCCCGCGCCTGCTATTCAGTCACCATAACCGTGCCGGATACGACCGGATGTGACGCCATGCAGCCAGTATGGCCTTCAGGCTTCTCAGAGCCTGAGAACTACATCCCACCCAAGCAACACCGCCAGCACCGGTCCGGCTGGCCCACTCCATCCAGGCCGGGCACACTGTCAGGCAGACCTCCGTGCAGGTAATGCCCATGACGTCCCGTCGTGACTTCGTCGCAGGCTGCGGCAGCGCCGCGCTACTGGGAGCGTGCACGCCCCGCTCCGGTCGCACGGTCAATGACATCAGCCAGCTGGAGGCCACGGAGGTAGCCGGGGTCGTCCGCGTCGGCGAACAGGCCGATCTGCTCGATGCGCTGGCGCGGCACAGTGGTCCGATCTGTGTGGCCGGGGGGCGCTTCAGCATGGGCGGGCAGACCAGCGCGGCACAGGCCCTGCAGCTGGATCTCTCTTCCTACGCCGGCGTGGTGTTTCTGGATGTGGCCCGCAAGGTCGTCCGGGTGCGCGCCGGCACCCGCTGGCGCGACCTGCAGGCCCGGCTGGACCCGCACGATCTTTCGGTGAAGGTCATGCAGAGCTTCAGCAACTTTACCGTCGGTGGCTCGGTTTCGGTCAACTGCCACGGTCGCTATGTGGGCAGCGGCAGTCTGGCCAGTACCGTCCGTGCGCTGCAGGTCGTGCTGCGGTCCGGCGAGGTCCTGGAAACGTCACGGCTTTCGCACCCGGACCTGTTTGCGGCCGTGCTGGGCGGGTATGGGCTGCTGGGTGTGGTTACCGAGGTCGAACTGGACCTGGCGGACAACGTCCGCATGGCCCGGTGTACGGAAACCATTTCATTGGAAGACTATCCCGTCTGGTTCCGACGCACTGTGCGCGACGATCCGGACGCCATCATGCACAACGCGGACCTGATGCCACCACGATTCGACGCACCGCTCGCGATCACGTGGTACCGCAGCAACGCCGCAATGACCGACACCACCCGGCTGGTACCCGAAGGTGGTCGCTATGCCACCGAGCAGAACATGATCTGGGCGATGTCCGAGCTGCCCGGCGGCGTGCAGTTGCGCCAGCAGCTGGTGGTGGAGGCACAGCTCAAGCAACCGCGGGTGGTCCATCGCAATCTGGAAGCCAGCCTTGATGTGGCAGCGCTGGAGCCGCGCACGCGCGCGATGTCGACCTACCTGCTGCAGGAATACTTCATTCCGGTAGAGCACTTTCAGATGTTCGCGCGGTTCATGGCGAGGATTCTCCAGGCGCATCACGCCAATGCCCTGAACATTTCGATCCGCCACGCGCCCGCCGATCATGTGGCACTGATGCCGTGGGCGAAGCAGGAGGTCTTCTGCTTCGTTCTCTATCACAAGCAGCGCCGGTTGCCGTGGGCGGATGACCGCGCGGCGGAATGGACGCGTGCGCTGATCGACGCCGCCCTTTTGTGCGGCGGTCGCTACTACCTACCCTATCGGCCCCACGCCACCGTTGATCAGTTCCAGCGCGCCTACCCGGAAGCTAGTCGTCTGGTCGATTGCAAGCGAACCTACGACCCGAAGCTCCAGCTGGTGAACCACCTCTGGGAGCGCTACATGAGTGGGCTGGCAGGTATTCCAAGCGGAAGGACGTGAAGGGGCCGCTGCACTTGGCCTGGAAGCATCAGATGTACTTGGCTGCGATTGCGGCGATGGCCACCACCGCGCCGACGCTCATGATGAGTCTCTTATCCAAAACGACACCCAGTGCGGTCATCGACAGCCCGATCAATGCCGCGAGGTTGTTCAGCCGCTGACCATAAAGCATGAAGTCAACCGCGTTTGCAGTTGCAAATACTGCAAGTACCACAAGAATGGGCGTTCTGCTCGACTTGGAAAGTGTGTTCACTGATAGATCCTTCTACTTGATGTTAGGAAGCGCTGCTCGTCCTGCGTAGTTCGTAAGGCTAACGCGTCAGGCTGCCGATTGAGCGGCCTCATCCCTGGCCCGGGGTTTCCTTCGATCTCCGGGCCAGCTCGGCCACGTCCTCCGCACGCTGCGGCCTGCCGAACAGGAAGCCCTGGTACGCCCGACAACCCATGGCTTCCAGCATGTCGCGCTGCGCGGCGTCCTCGATGCCTTCGGCGATTACCGACATGCCGAGCACCTCTGGAATCTCCACGATCTTTTCCAGCAACCGCCGGGCTGATTCGCTCTGCGCGGCGTCCACCACGAAATGGCGATCAATCTTGATCTTCTGAATCGGCAGGGAGCGCAGCAGGGACAGCGATGAATAGCCGGTGCCGAAGTCGTCCAGTGCCCATCGGATACCGATGTTGCGCAGCGCCCACATCGCGGTGCGGGTTAGGTTTGGATCAGCGGACAGCGCGGACTCCGTCAGTTCCAGTTCCAACCGGCGCGGGTCGGCACCGGTGTCCTCCAGCACGCGCTTTACCTGCGCCGGAAAACCGGGATCGAACAGCTGCAGGGGGCTGACGTTGACCGCCAGCACCAGGTGGCGGAGCGCGGGATCGTCCGCCCAGGTTCGCAGCTGTGTGCACGCCTGCCGGATCACATCCAGTCCGAGTGCGCTGATCGGCAGACTGCGCTCGGCCAGGGGAATGAACCGGTCCGGCGTTAGCAGCCCCCGCGTGGGGTGCTGCCAGCGCACCAGTGCTTCGGCTCCGGTGACCCGGCCGGTGTGATCCACCTGGGGCTGATAGAGCACGGTGATCTCGCCGCGCGGCAGCGCACGGGCCAGCTCCCGGGCCCGCGACAGGCGGGTGTTGATGTCCAGGCGGTAGATGAGCACCACGACAGCCAGCAGCGTCGTCGCCAGCACATGGTTGGCGATGTTGGTGATGAAGCGGATGTTGGCCGGCGGGGAGTACGCGGCTAGATCGGAGCCGATGACGCGTGCGCCGAACAGGACGAAGCAGACCAGGCAGAGCGCCGGGAATACTCTTCCTAGATAGCGCGCGTCGTCGTCTGCAACCAGCAGGGTGGCGGCGGCCAGCGGCAGAAAGTACAGATGCACGGAGCGCGGGATGCCCGGCTGCGGTACATCGATCAATGCCATCGCGAAGACCAGCAGCAGCATCGCGTGCGCGAGCACCGGGACCGCGCGGGGCGAAGCATGCCGCACATTGGTCAGCGCGTAGGCACCCACCGCCACCAGCACCAGATACACCGCAACCAGATCGAACCGATCCAGCAGTGCGTAGCAGACCATCCAGCCCAACCCGATGCCGATGCAGGCGAGGCCGGCCAGGCGGAGGGTCCAGCGGATCCGGCGCTGCTGCCCGCTGTCGGGGAACCGGGGATCGCGCGGGACACTCGGCGAACGTGCGTCACGGTAAGCATCGGGGTGAGGCTGCAAAACATGACTCCGGGGCACGACGGAGGGGGCGCGTCGGTCCGGACATTGTCGCCGCTGGCTTGCCACACGACCAACAGGCCTGTGCTACGCTTTGACTGCCGAAGGTGTCTATCTCTTCATGCAGATGAAAAGATTGAATTAAACGGGAATCCGGTGAAAGCGTCCTGCGCTCATTCCGGAGCTGCCCCGCAGCGGTGAATGGAAACGACCCCCGCCAACAGCACTGGGCTTCGCGCCTGGGAAGCGGCGGGTAGTAGGTGGGTCCTCGTGGCCCGTGTCCATCAGCCCGAATACCGGCCCCGGCCAGAGGACACGACCGTTCTCTGATTCGACCTGGAACGTCCGCGGGGAGGTTGCCGGGGCCCGTCACCCTGCCGCACGCGGGGTGCTGTGCCCGTGCGTCCGCTTCACGGCAATCCGGTTCGCCCGCGGGGGCGAAGGTCGCTGGTGGGGCGTACACGGCCACAGGGCGTGCACGCCGCACGGTTCCTTCGTTCCTCAATGCCGCTGATCGCAATGAGGACACGTTTCCATGACCACTGTTACCAATCTGGGGTTCCCCCGCATCGGGGCCAAACGCGAGCTCAAGCGCGCGCTCGAGGCCTTCTGGTCCGGTGAAAGCAGCGCGCAGCAGCTTCAGGACACGGCTGCCACCCTGCGCGCCACGCACTGGCGGCTGCAGCGCGATGCCGGCGTGGATGTGCCGCCGAGCAACGACTTCAGCCTGTACGACCAGGTGCTGGATGCCGCCTTCCTGTTCGATGCCCTGCCCGACCGTTACCGCGCGTTGGCCGATGCCGACCCGCTGGCCGGCTACTTCGCCATGGCCCGCGGCCACCAGCGCGACGGGCACGACCTGCATGCGCTGGAAATGACCAAGTGGTTCGACACCAACTACCACTACCTGGTGCCGGAACTGCAGGCCGGCCAGGGCTTCGCGCTGCGTGGCGAGAAACCCGTGGCCGAGTACCGCCAGGCCAAGGCGCTGGGCATTGAGACGCGCCCGGTGCTGATCGGCCCGGTGACCTTCCTGCTGCTGTCCAAGACCACCGATGGCAGTCATCCGCTGGACCTGCTGGACGCACTGCTGCCGGTGTATGTGGAGCTGCTGGGCCGTCTGCAGGCCGAAGGCGCGGAATGGGTGCAGCTGGACGAGCCGGTGCTGGTGCAGGACGTGGACGACCACGCACGTGCCGCCTTCGCGCATGCCTATGCGGTGCTGGCCGACGCCGCCCGCCCGAAGGTGCTGGTCGCCACCTACTTCGGCGCGCTGGAAGACAATCTGGAGCTGGCCGCGAGCCTGCCCGTCGATGGCCTGCACGTGGACCTGGTGCGTGCGCCCGAACAGCTGGATGCGGTCATCAAGGCCCTGCCCGTCGGCCGCGTGCTGTCGGCCGGCCTGGTCAACGGCCGCAACATCTGGCGGACCCACCTGGACAACGCATTTCTGCTGGCGCGCTATGCGCCCGGCCAGGTGGGCGGTGATGCGTTGTGGGTGGCACCGTCGTGTTCCCTGCTGCACAGCCCGGTGGATCTGAGCCACGAATCGAAGCTGGACGAGGAACTGCTCGGTTGGCTCGCCTTCTCGAAGCAGAAGCTGCAGGAGCTGCGCGTGCTGGCCGACGCCATCGACGATCCCGCCAGAGCCGAGAAGCCTTTGGCCTTCGCCCGCGAGAAACTGGAAGGCCGCCGCCGCTCCCCGCGCGTGCACAACCCCGAAGTGGCGCTACGGCTGGGCGCGATCACCGCGGCCGATTCGCAGCGGCACAGCCCCTACCCGCAGCGTCATCTGGCCCAGGCCGCCGCGCTGAATCTGCCGCTGTTCCCCACCACCACGATTGGCTCGTTCCCGCAGACGCTGGAGGTGCGCGAGGCACGCGCGCGCAACAAGTCCGGCAAACTCTCCGATGCCCACTACGATGCCTTCCTGGCCACCCAGACCGAGTACTGCGTGCGCGCGCAGGAGCAGCTGGGGCTGGACGTGCTGGTGCACGGCGAGTTCGAGCGCAACGACATGGTGGAATATTTCGGCGAGCAGCTGGAGGGCTTTGCCTTCACGAAGAACGGCTGGGTGCAGAGCTATGGCTCGCGCTGCGTGAAGCCGCCGGTCATCTACGGTGACGTGAGCCGGCCGCAACCGATGACGGTGCGCTGGTCGCAGTACGCGCAGTCGCTGACCGAGCGGCCGATGAAGGGCATGCTGACCGGCCCGGTGACGGTGCTGCAGTGGTCGTTCGTACGCGACGACCAGGCGCGTGCGGATACCTGCCGGCAGATCGCACTGGCGCTGCGTGACGAGGTGCTCGACCTGGAGGCGGCAGGCATCGGTGTGATCCAGATCGACGAGCCGGCGATCCGCGAAGGGCTGCCGCTGCGTCGCGCGCAGTGGCGGGCCTACTTGGACTGGGCGGTGGAAGCGTTCCGGATCAGCGCAAGTGGCGTGCGTGACGCGACCCAGATCCACACCCACATGTGCTATTCGGAGTTCAACGACATCATCCATTCGGTGGCGGCGATGGACGCGGATGTGATCTCGATCGAGACCTCGCGTTCGCGCATGGAGCTGCTGGATGCGTTCGTGCGCTTCCAGTATCCGAACGAGATCGGGCCGGGTGTGTATGACATCCGTTCGCCACGTGTGCCGGAGGAAGCCGAGATGGTAGCGCTGTTGCGCAAGGCGGCCGAGGTGTTGAAGCCGGAGCAGATCTGGGTGAACCCGGATTGCGGCCTGAAGACGCGTGGCTGGCCGGAAACCCGGGCGGCGTTGGAAGCGCTGGTGTCTGCCGCCCATATCCTGCGGGCGGAACACGCTGACGCGAACGCTGCCTGACCTTTACCTGTTGACTACCGCCTCCATCGCCGCCGTTGCCGGCGGTGGGGGCATTGGAATTCTGCATGACTGATTTCATCCGCCCTACCCTCTCGCTGCCCGGTGGGCACACCAAACTATTGCTGCACTCGTGCTGCGCGCCCTGTTCGGGCGAGGTGATGGAAGCCATCACCGCCTCGGGGATCGATTACACGATCTTCTTCTACAACCCGAACATCCATCCTTCGCGTGAGTATGAGCTGCGCAAGGAGGAGAACATCCGCTTCGCGGAGCAGCATGGCGTGCCGTTCGTGGACGCGGACTACGACACCAGCAACTGGTTCGCCAAGGCGCGCGGCATGGAGAACGAGCCGGAGCGCGGGATCCGCTGCACGATGTGCTTCGACATGCGTTTCCTGCGCACGGCCGCCTATGCACACGAGCATGGGTTCTCGGTGATCAGCAGTTCGCTGGGTATTTCGCGCTGGAAGGACATGAACCAGATCAACGACTGCGGTCATCGGGCGGCGGCGCAGTTTCCGGACATCCAGTATTGGCACTACAACTGGCGCAAGGGCGGCGGTGCGGCGCGCATGGTGGAGATCAGCAAGCGGGAGCGGTTCTACCAGCAGGAGTATTGCGGGTGTGTGTATTCGTTGCGGGATGCGAACCAGCATCGGCGTGAGGTGGGGAGGGAAAAGATCAAGATCGGGGTGTTGTATTACGGGGATGGCACCTCGCGGTCGGCCGATGGGGATTGATCGGCGGTCTCGGGAACCGGTGACGCGCATGGCACCTCACTACGCGGGCAACGTCGACCCGGATGGAATGCGCGCGGCAGAACGTAAAAATGATCGAGGCCGGTAGCGCCGGCCGTTGGCCGGCCCGCAGTATCGCCT
>JAEWLO010000456.1 GCA_023457475.1 Pseudomonadota bacterium
CTGGTGGAGAGCCCCCTTCTTGTTGAAGGGGGCGCGCCAACGGCGCGGGGTTAAGGTGAAATGCGCGGATCTGGCGGGCCGAAGGCACGCGGGATCCCCCGCAAACCCACACCGTCCCGCCAAAGCCAGCAGACCGTTGCGCACGCGGCTGTTCGCGACCAAATTACCGCAGCTCAGGCAGCGCGAGCTGGTGCTTCCGGCACAACCGATACACCGTGACGCGCGACACCTGCATCGTGCGCGCGCAGGCCGTGATGTTGAAATCGTTCTGACGCAATGCCCGCAGCAGCGCCTCGCGTTCTGCCGCCGTGCGCGCATCGTGCAGCAGCCGCTGCGGCATCTCGTGCGCCTCCGGGGCCAGCTCCAGGTCCGCCACCGTGATCAACTCCGACTCGCTCACGATCGCCGCCCGCTGCACCCGGTTCAACAACTCGCGCACGTTGCCCGGCCAACGGAACTGCTGCATCGCCTGCAGCGCCTCCGTTGTGAAGCCCCGCGCCCGCGTTACATGCCGGTGCCGGAAGCTCGCCAGGAAATGTCCTGCCAGCAGCGTGATGTCGCTGCCCCGGTCCCGCAGCGCCGGCAACGGCAGCCGCAGCACATTCAGACGGTAGAACAGATCGCGCCGGAACTGCCCGCGCTCCACCGCCTGTTCCAGGTCCACGTGAGTGGCCGCGATCACGCGGACATCCACCACAAGCGGCTGGTTGCTGCCCACCCGTTCGATCGTCCCTTCCTGCAGCACCCGCAGCAGGTTGGTCTGCGCGTCCAGCGGCAGATCGCCGACTTCGTCCAGGAACACCGTCCCGCCGCTGGCGGTCTCGAACAGGCCCAGGCGGCGACTGGCGGCACCGGTGAAGGCTCCACGCTCATGGCCGAACAGCTCCGATTGCACCAGCGCGGCCGGAATGGCCCCGCAGTTCACCGCCAGGAACGGCCGGTCGTGGCGCGATGACAGCGCATGCAGCGCGTGTGCCGCCAGTTCCTTGCCGGTACCGGTCTCTCCCGTGATCAACACCGGCAGCTCCACCGGCGCGAACTTGTGCAACGCCGCCCGGGTGACCTGCAGCACCGCGCTGTCACCGATCAGCGCCTGTGCGCCCGAAGGGGGCTGTGCCGGTCCTTCGTCGCCCAGCGTCTGCAGGCGCTGCACCAGCTGGGTCAGGTCCAGCGGTGCGCTGAAGGTCTCCGTACAGCACGCCAGCAGCGGCTGCCAATCGCAGTGGAGGGCGGCCGATCCCGCAGGCAGGATGGCCAGCACGCGCAGGTGCCGGTGCTGGTCCAGCACCGCCTGCACATGGGGAATGTGGTGCGGGGCGACGCTGCGCAGGTCCAGCAGGCCGACCACCAGGTCTTTGCCGCGCATGCCGATGGCCACGCCACTGTCCGTGGCCACCCCCCGCACCTGCCACCCTGCCGCTGCCAGGGCGGCGCGCTCTGCTGCCGGAGGTTGCCCAAACCAGATCACACACCGGGCCGGAATTTCAGGGACTGCCGCCATGCGTCACCTTCACGGAAAGGTATCCGGGCGGAGTCTCCTGACGTCGATCACCCGGCATGCCGCCCCACGCCGGGCACCTCCGGTCGCAAGGAGCCGGAGGCGTGAAGCCTGTCAAGCATGAACCCCGAAGTGCATCGGGGAACAGAAGGGACAACGCGGGTTCCTGCCGCCAGCGGCCAGCCACGAAAAAGGCCGCTGCAGAGCAGCGGCCTTTGGTGTTTCAGGGCAGGGGCCGGTGGGTTCAGAGCTCGACGCGGCGCGCCTGCATGAACTTGCCACCCCAGTAGCCGGTGATCAGGCTGTCCACACGGACATCCTTGCCGGTGCTCGGCGCATGCAGGAAGCGGCCTTCGCCCACGTAGATGCCAACGTGGTCGACACGGCCCTTGCGGCCGAAGAACACCAGGTCTCCGGCCGCCAGGGCGGTCCGGTCGTTGATCAGCTGGGCTTCGCCGTCGCGGGCCATTTCACGCGAGACGCGCGGCAGTTCGATTCCCAGGGCGGTGCGGAAGACGTAGCTGACCAGGCCGCTGCAGTCGAAGCCGCTGTCCGGCGAGGTACCCCCCCAGCGATACGGGGTGCCCAGCAGGGTCATGGCCCGGCGCAGCAGCGACTGCGCCTTGCTGTTCTCGGCGGCGTCGCCGATCACGATGGAACCGGTGGATGCGTCGTAGTTGGCCAGCAGGCGGCTCAGATCGCCGGCCACCATCGCCGAGCGATCCATGAGCGGAATGGTGTCGTTGGCAGCCAGGTGCGGCAGCAGGGCGGCGAGCGTGGCGCTGGCGGCGGCGTCCGTGCGGCTGCGGACCGGTGCCTCGGCCTTGGGCTTGGCGGCCGGCAGATCCGTTGTTGCGGCAACGGTGGGTGCAGCGGGAGTTTCGGCAACCGAAGTCGGTGCGGTCTGTGCCCAGGCCGGAACACTGGCCAGGCAGAGGGCGAAAGCGAGAAGAGCGGGGCGGGTGCGACGCCGGAAAGTGGCGGTCGGGCCTTGGCACGTCAGGTCGGCTGTCGTCACGCGGCGGTCACTGAATAAAAACGATGGGTGATGATGCCGTGTAAAGCGTGTGATTAGGTACAAATTTCGTTAAATTTCCGTTTATCGATAGGTGACGTCTATCACAAATTTAGACGTTTGCCCTGTTCATCTTAGTGCAGGACGCGTTTCGCGCCGGTGTAATGGTCCTTCCAGTAGCTTCCGCCGAGGGAGTCCAGACGGACCGTGCCACCCGTACTGGGCGCGTGGACGAAGCGGCCTTCTCCCACGTAGATGCCCACGTGGAAGACGTTGCCGCGGTTACCGAAAAACACCAGGTCCCCGGCCGCCAGCCGCTGCGGGTCGATCTTCGGCCCCTGTACCGCGGCCAGGTCGCGTGACGTGCGCGGCAGCTTGAGATCGACCATTTCCCGGTACACATAGGTCACCAGGCCGCTGCAGTCGAAGCCCGAGTCAGGCGTGTTGCCGCCGTAGCGGTACGGGGTGCCGACCAGGCTGATCGCCCGCATCAGCACGGCATTGGCCGCCTGTGGATTGTTCGGCATCACCGTCGGCCAGACCTGCGTGGATGCCGGTGGACCCTTCGGCCGGACCGTCTTGCCGCCGCCGCAGGCCGCCAGCAGGGCGACCAGGACCACGGCCAGCACGCCGCTGGCGAGGGGAATGAAGCGCGAAACTGGCGTCAGCTGCATGATGTCCGGATAATGCGCCACCTCAGAAGGCCGTCATCATGGCGGCGTTACCGGCGGGCGACAACCCGTCCCACCCGTCTGCCCCCGGCAGCCCAGAACAAGAGTTCCGCATGAAGATCGCCAAAGACAGTGTCGTCCGCTTCCATTACACCGTGGCCGAGCAGGGCCAGGAGCCGATTGAATCCTCGAAGGACCGTGATCCGCTGGCCATTCTGATCGGCCACGGCAACATCATCCCGGGCCTGGAAAACGCAATGATGGACCACGAAGCCGGTGCCAGCTTCGAGGTCGACGTCAAGGCGGCCGACGCCTACGGCGAGCGCCGTGAAGGCCTGACCCAGCGTGTGCCGAAGAAGCACTTCGGTACCGCCAAACTGGTCCCGGGCCAGCAGGTCGTGCTGCAGACCAACTTCGGGCCGCGCGCGGTCACCGTGGAGAAGGTCGGCATGAGCGTGGTCGACGTCGACCTGAACCACCCGATGGCCGGCAAGGACCTGCACTTCTCGGTGGAGATCGTTGACGTGCGTGAAGCCGCTGCGGAAGAGCTCGAGCACGGGCACGTGCACGGCGACGGCGGCCACCAGCACTGATGTCCGTCGCGGGGCGCTGCCCCGCTGCCGGCCCGCACCACCTGTCCCGCAACGGCCCGCTTCAAGCGGGCCGTTGTGTTTTGCGCAACACTGTCCGCCCCGGTTGCCGAGAACCCTGTGAATTTCGCCGCATCTTCCCTGCAGCCGATGACCGGCAGCGACCGCATCGAGGTCATCGACATCCTGCGCGGTGTTGCCCTGCTGGGCATCCTGCTGATGAACATGGAAGCGCTGAGCGGCCCGCTCGACCTGTCCTTCACCGGCATCGACGCGCACTGGCACGGCCTGGACCGGGCTGCGGACGCACTGGTGTATGTACTGGTGCAGGGCAAGTTCTTCACCCTGTTCTCGCTGCTGTTCGGGGCCGGTTTCGCCATCATGGCGCAGCGTGCTGAAGCGGCGCGCCGCGCGTTCGCGCCGTTCTACCTGCGCCGCAGTGCCGGGCTGCTGCTGATCGGCCTGTGCCACGCCGTGCTGGTGTGGTCTGGCGACATCCTGGTGGCGTATGCGCTGATGTCGCTGCCGCTGCTGGCTTTCCGTGAAGCACCGCAGCGCTGGCTGCCGGCGCTCGGCATCGTGACCTATCTCTTCGCCGCGGTGCTGATGTTGTCGATGGGCGCGCTCATCGCCACGATGGTCCCCGGCGGTGGAATCAGTGCCGACGCGGTCACCGCAGGCCAGCAGGCGGTGGAGCTGCAGCGGCAGGCGTACGCGCACGGCACCTGGGCCGACGCCGTGCTGCAGCGATTGCGCGACCTGCAGGTGAACATGAGCGGCCTGCTGGTGGTGGGCCCTGAAGTGCTGGGCATGTTCCTGCTCGGCAGCTGGTTCGCGCGCAGCGGTGCGCTGTCCGCGCCGGAACGCTTTGCGTCCCTGTACTGCCGGCTGCGCTGGGTCGCGTTGCCGGTGGGGCTGGTGTTGATGATCGTCAGTGCCTCCTGGGTGCCGTATGTGGCACCAGGCACCTTCACCCCGGCCAGTGGCGCGGCGTACGCACTGTCGTCGGTGGCCTCGCTGCTGATGTGCCTGGGGTATCTGGCGTGGATCGTGCAGTGGCGCGCGCGGCTGACCGTGCTGGCTCCGATGGGACGCATGGCGCTCACCCAGTACATTCTGCAATCACTGGTGGGCACGTGGGTGTTTTACGGGTATGGGCTGGGCGCGTTCGAGAGCATGCCGCGGGTGTGGCAGATTCCGTTCGCAGTTGTTCTGTTCGCGCTGCAGGTGGTGGTCGCGCATGTGTGGCTGCGGCACTTCCGTTTCGGCCCGCTGGAATGGGTGTGGCGCGCGATGACGTATGGGCAGTGGCCCGTGTTGCGGCGCGGTGAGCGGGTCGGGTGATGTGACACCGCCTGGGCCGGCCAACGGCCGGCGCTACCGGTCTCTCACGGTGTTCGTGGCATCCTGTGCGCATGACGACTTCCTACGACTATGACCTGATCGTGCTGGGCGGCGGCTCCGGCGGGTTGGCGGCTGCGTTCCGTGCCGCGCAGCACGGCCGCCGCGTGGCCCTGCTCGAACCCGGTGAACTGGGCGGCACCTGCGTCAATGTAGGGTGCGTGCCGAAGAAGGCCATGTGGCTGGCCGCCGACCTGTCCGAACGCATCGGCCTGGCCGCGGCCATGGGCTTCGACGTGCCCGTTCGCCCCGCGCTGGACTGGAAGGAACTGGTGGTGCATCGCCAGGCCTACATCGCCAACATCCATGCCAGCTACCTCAAGCGCCTGGACGAGGCGCGCGTGGTACGCGTACCGCGTCGCGGACGACTGGTCGATGCCCACACCGTGGAATGCAGCGATGGCATCCGCATCAGCGGGGAACACATTCTCATCGCTACCGGTGCGCATCCGCAGCGCCCGGACATTCCGGGCGCGGAGCACGGCTGCGTCTCAGACGACTTCTTCAACCTGTGCAGCGCGCCCCCGCAGGTCGCCATCGTCGGCGGCGGGTACATCGCCGTGGAACTGGCCGGGCTGCTGCAGGCGCTGGGCAGCCGGGTGACCCTGCTGGTACGCGGTGAACGGCTGCTCGAGCGTTTCGACGCGGAGCTGACCGCGCAGCTGGCCGAAAACCTGTGCCACCAGGGTGTGCGCGTGCATTTCAACTACCGCCTTCGCGAACTGCGCCGCGACGGCGATGCGGTCATCGCCCATGGCCATGATGGTCCGAACGAGGGTCGCTTCGATACCGTGTTCTTCGCCACCGGACGACGTGGCAACAGCGCCGGCCTCGGGCTGGAGGCGCTTGGCATCGGGGTCGGAGACAAGGGCGAGGTGGAGGTGGACGAATGGCAGACCACCGCCGTGCCCAGCGTGCACGCCGTGGGCGACATCGCCGGCAAGGTGGGGCTCACCCCGGTCGCGATCGCCGCTGCCCGTCACCTGATGGACCGCCTGTTTGGTGGACGGCCGCAGGCGAAGATGGACTACTGCAACGTGGCCAGCGTCGTGTTCTCGCACCCGGCACTGGGCGCGGTGGGCTTGAGCGAAGAGGAGGCGCGCCAGCAGTACGACGACGTGCGCGTGTACCGCAGCAATTTCCGTCCGATGCTGCAGGCCCTCGCCGACGGCACCCAGCGCAGCCTGTTCAAGCTGGTCTGCGTGGGCGAAGAGGAGCGCGTGGTCGGCGTACACCTGCTCGGCGATGCTGCGGACGAAATCCTGCAGGGCTTTGCGGTGGCGGTGAAGATGGGGGCCACCAAGGCCTGCTTCGATGACACCGTGGCGATACATCCCACCAGCGCCGAAGAGGTGGTATTGATGCGCTGAAGCGCATCACTACCTCGAACCCCATGAAGAAAGAAACGCCCGACACCGCCGCCGAGGCCCGCGAACGCATCCTCGCCGTCATCCGTGCCATTCCGCGCGGGCAGGTCATGGGCTACGGCCAGGTGGCGGCCAAGGCCGGCCTGCCGGGCCGTGCGCGATTGACCGCGCGCGTGCTGGGCATGAACGACGACCCGGACCTGCCCTGGCACCGGGTACTGCGTTCGGATGGCCGTATCGCCATGCCGGAAGGCTCCCACGGCTGGCGCGAGCAGAACCAGCGCCTGCGCGCGGAGGGTGTGGTGATGGAACGCGGCCGGGTGAAGCACATGCCCCGCGGCAGCGGCGACGACCTGGACGCGGCGGTGTGGGGGCCGGGTTGATCCCGGGCCCCTGGCAACAGCCGTGCTCCGCGCGGCTATCATGGGGGCAGTTCCACAGGATCTCCCCATGTTCCCGCGACTCCCTACCGTCACCAAGGCCCTGCTGATCGCCAATGCGGTGATCTTCCTGCTGCAGCAGCCGTTCCTGCTTGGCTATGGCACCTTCGAGCCGTTCATGCTGCAACCACTGGGCGGGTTCGACCCGTTCTCGCCGGGCGGCAACTTCCAGCCCTGGCAGCTGCTGACCTACGGGTTCCTGCATGGCAGCTTCAGCCACCTGCTGTTCAACATGCTGGCGCTCTTCATGTTCGGCGCACCCCTGGAGCAGACCTGGGGCGAAAAGCGGTTCCTGATCTACTACCTGGTCTGCGTGGCCGGTGCCGGTGTCTGCCAGCTGCTGGTGGGCACGATGATCGTGGACCCGGCTCCGGTGCTGGGTGCCTCTGGCGGCGTGTTCGGCCTGTTGCTGGCCTTTGGCATGCTGTTCCCCAACCAGCGCGTGATGCTGCTGTTCCCGCCGATTCCGATGAAGGCCCGCACCTTCGTGATCGTGATCGGTCTCACCGAGCTTGTGTTCGGTGCGACCAGCTGGCAGCCCGGCATCGCTCATTTCGCGCATCTGGGCGGCATGCTGTTCGGCTGGTTGATGATCCGTTACTGGCGCGGCCAGCCGCCGTTCAATCGCCGCCCACCGGGCAGCGGCGGTGGCCCGAAGCGACCCAATCACCTGCGCAGCGTCAAATGACCTCACATTCGGAATGGGCACCGCAGGGTGCCCATTTCATTTTTGGACACGAGAACGGACCCTCATGAAAATACTGATCCTGGGCGGCTACGGCGTATTTGGCGGCCGCCTGGTTCGCCTGCTGGCAGACCTCAACGGCCTTGAACTCCTGATCTGCGGGCGCAACCTGGCCGCCGCCCAGGCGTTCTGCGACACCACCCCATGTGCACCCCGTCTGCGGCCTCTGCGCGTCGATCGCACTGCCATCGCCAGCGTCCTCGACAGCGAACGCCCCGACCTGGTGGTCGACGCCTCCGGCCCTTTCCAGGACTACGGCGACCATGGCTACAACGTGATCGAAGCCTGTATCGCCGCACGCATTCCCTATCTTGATTTCGCCGACGGTGCCGACTTCGTTTCCGGCGTTTCGCGCTACGACGCAGCTGCCAGGGCGGCCGGCATCTTCGTCCTTGCCGGCCTCAGCAGCTTCCCGGTCCTGACCGCCGCCGTGGTCCGGGAGATGGGCCGGACCATGGAACTGGTCTCGGTGGATGGCGGAATCGCACCGTCGCCGCACGCCGGTATCGGGTTGAATGTGATGCGCGCCGTGGTGGGTTACGCCGGCTCGCCAGTGAAGCTGCAGCGCGGCGGACGTCCGGGGCGGGGCACCGGCCTGGCCGAAAGCCGGCGCTTCACCGTGGCCGTACCCGGCAAGCTGCCGCTGCGCAATGTGCATTTCTCGCTGGTGGACGTGCCCGACCTGCAGGTGCTGCCGGCCGAGCATCCCACCCTGACCGACGTCTGGATGGGTGCGGGGCCGGTGCCCGAGGTGCTGCATCGCGTGCTCAACGGCCTGGCCAAGGCGCGAGCGCGCTTCCGCTTGCCGTCGATGGTGCCGTTGGCGCCGCTGTTCTACACCGTATTGAACCTGATGAAATTCGGCGAACACCGCGGTGGCATGTTCGTGCGCGCGCAGGGAATCCGCAACGGCGAGCCCATGGAACTGACCTGGCATCTGCTCGCCGAAGGCGACGACGGTCCCTACATTCCCTCGATGGCCATCGAGGCGGTCATCCGCCAGCTGCTGGCGGGCGAACGGCCGGCCGATGGGGCGCGGCCAGCGACCCGTGCGCTGGAACTGGACCAATACGTCGCGTTGTTCGCGGGCCGTTCGATCCATACCGGTTTCCGTCGCGAAGAAGCCGGTGCGGCGCTGTATCTGCAGCTGCTGGGTAGTGCGTTTGATGTGCTGCCCCCCCAGGTGCAGGCGCTGCATCGCGGAAGTGAAGCGCGTCGCTGGAGTGGGCGGGCGGACGTTCGTCGTGGCACGGGACTCATGGCACGCGCCATCGCCGCGATGATCGGCTTTCCGAAAGCCGGTAACGATGTTCCAGTCACCGTGCAGTTCACGCCGGAAAACGGCGGCGAGCGCTGGACGCGTGAATTCGGGGGGCGCCGGTTCTCGTCGTTGCAGTGGCGCGGGCAGGGACGTAACGCGTATCTGTTGATGGAGCGGTTCGGCGTGATGGACGTCGCAATGGCGCTCGTGGTGGAAGGGGAGCGCCTGCAGCTGGTTGCGCGCCGCTGGTCGCTGTTCGGCGTGCCCATGCCGGGATTTCTGCTGCCGCGAGGAACGGCGTTCGAAACGGAGACGGACGGGATGTTCGTTTTCGACGTGGAGATCGCCGCGCCGTTCGTGGGTATGATCGTGGGCTATCGCGGGCGATTGATGCCCGAGTGATGCCAGATGCTTGTGGGCAGATGCCGAAATGTTGAAATGCTGAAATGCCGGTGGGATCGGTCGTCAGACGATCACCGATAACATTGATCAGCTCTTTAGCGCATGGACCCACGCCGAAAAGGATGCCACGCTCCGCGTGGCGGCTCTCCGTTCCGACATTCCCAACGCCTGACCTACGTCTTCGGCCGGGTCTAAACGCCGGAAAATTCATCACGGGTGTCGCTGTGCCGGTTCCGGACGTTTGTGCCGCGCTGCGCGCGGGGTCCGGCCAACGGCCGGGGCTACCG
>JAEWLO010000457.1 GCA_023457475.1 Pseudomonadota bacterium
ATCGGCGCGCTTCGCGCACCTGCGCGAAGCCCTCCACATGCACCTGGGCGTCGATCAGCGGGGCGGGCTTGCGGGAACTGGGCATGGGCCCAGTTTACCGCACCTCACCCCCGCATCCGGCGCTGCAGGTGGGTCTCGAAGAGCACTTCGCCGTCCAGGTTGCGCGCCGCCAACGCACCGCCGTGCGCCCGCGCGAACTCGTGGGCAATGAACAGCCCCAGGCCCAGCCCGCGGCTCTCGTGGAAACTGGCTTTGAACGGCTCGAACAACCGGGGCAGAAGCGCTTCGGGAATCTGCCCGGCGTTGCGCACCTGCAGCAGCAGCGAGCCGCCTGCATTGCCACGCACCTGCACCTGCACCGGGGCCTGCCCGCCGTGCAGGACGGCATTGCCGATCAGATTGGAGAGCAGCTGCGCCAGCCGGTCCGGGTCGCCATGCAGGCCTGTGTCGCCGTCAACCTGCAGTTCGATCCGGGCCTGGGGGTGAGCGCGTGACAGCTCGGCCACGACAACGCTGGCCACCTCGGCCAGGTCACACTCGGTACGCTGCATGCGCAGCCCACCGCTGCGGATGCGCGAGAAGTCCAGCAGCTGCTCGACCATGCGCGCCATGCGCACGGCACTGTTCTCCAGATGGGTCAGTGTCTGCTGCACCGGCCCGTCGTCGGGCAGGTCCAGCGAAAGCTTGTCGGTGCACAGCAGGATGGCCGACAGCGGCGTGCGCAGATCATGGGTCAGCACCGCCATCATGGTTTCGTTGAGCTTGAGCGCATGTTCCAGCGCCTGGTTGCGCGCCTTCAGCAGCTGTTTCTGCTGGTAGAGCTCGATGAACACGTTGACCTTGCTCAGGATCACCTGGGGTTCGATCGGCTTGTGCAGAAAGTCCACCGCACCGCTTTCATAGCCCTTGAATGCGCGCACCGGATCGTTCGGCGAGGCGGTGAGGAAGATGATCGGTACGTCGCGGCTGCGTTGCGAGCCGCGCATCAGCTCGGCCAGAGAGAAACCGTCGATCTCCGGCATGTGCACGTCCAGCAGCGCCAGCGCCACTTCGTGTTCGAGCAGCAGTTCCAGCGCCTGCGCGCCGGAAGCCGCACACAGAATATTGAGGCCGTCGCGTCGCAGCAGCGCTTCCATCGCTACCAGGTTCTGCGGAATGTCATCGACAATCAACAGGTTCACGACGTCGGTCGGTGTCGTCACCACGGTGGGCTCGATCAGGTTCATCGGGTAAGACCCTGCAGTCGCGTACAGATGGAAGAAAGCGGCAACACCACGTCGGCACCCGCGTGCGCCAGCGCCGAGGCTGGCATCACCGGTGAGAACGCATCGTCGGGACATTGGATCCAGGCGTGGCCGCCCGCCGCGCGCACCGCCGCCACGCCGGCACTGCCGTCGTTGCTGGCCCCGGTGAGCAGGATGGCCAGCACGCCACTGCCGAACACCTCGGCCGCACTTTCAAACAGCGGGTCGATGGCCGGACGGGAGAACAGCACGGGCGCGTCCACCGACAGCGCCAGGTGGTCGGCGTCCTCGACCAGCAGATGGTAATCCGGTGGCGCGAAAGTGACCGTGCCAGGCAGCAGCGGCTGCTTGTCCTCGGCCTCGCGGACGGGAAGCGGGCTGCGGACATCCAGCAGATCCACGATCCGGCTGGGCCGATCGCGGGGCAGATGCAGCACCACCAGCACCGGCAGCGCCAGCGCGGCCGGCAGCGCGGCGAGCAGCGCCTGCAGCGCGCTGACACCCCCGGCAGAGGCGCCTACCACCAGCACTTTGAAATCGTAACGTTCGGGCGCGGCCGGGGTCATCAGGCCAGCTTCCGGTACAGGCGCTGCTCACGCGCGCAGGCTTCAAAATCGTCGGCGTGCTCGCCGAACTGCAGCGACTCCTTGCTGCCCAGTCCAAGGAATCCCTTGTGCACCAGCGCCTCATGGAACAGCCCGATGGCCCGGTCCTGAAGAGCGCGCTGGAAGTAGATCAGCACGTTGCGGCACGAGACCAGATGCACTTCGGAGAAGACCGTATCGGTGGCCAGGCTGTGGTCGGCGAACACGATGTTGCGCTTGAGCGCGCGGTCGAACACCACGCTGCCGTAGCCACTGCTGTAATAGTCCGACAACGAACCGGTCCCGCCCGCGGCCAGGTAGTTGCGGCTGAACTGGGCCAGCCGCTCCAGGCTGAACGCTCCGGATTCGGCGGCTTCCAGCGCTTCGGGGTTGATGTCGGTGGCGTAGATGATGGCGCGGTCCAGCAGGCCTTCCTCCTGCAGCAGAATGGCCAGTGACCAGACTTCCTCACCGGTGCTGCAGCCGGCAATCCACACCTTGATGGAGGGATAGGTGCGCAGCACCGGAATGGCGGTTTCGCGCAGCACCCGGAAATAGGCAGGATCGCGGAACATCTCCGAGACCTGCACGGTGAAGAACTGCATCGCCTGGGAGAACGTGTCAGGTTCGCTCAGCAAGCGGTGCTGCAACGCGCCCAGGCTGTCGCAGTCGAAGCGGGCCATGGCATGGCGCATGCGCCGGCGCAGCGACGCCAGCGCGTAATCACGGAAATCGTAGTGATAGCGCTGGTATACCGCCTCCAGCAGCAACTTTAGCTCCAGGTCGAACAGCTCGGCCTCGTTCATCGCCGCGAGCACCACACACGGCAGAGGGAGACCAGCTTGTCCACGTCGATGGGCTTGGCGATGTAATCGTTGGCCCCGGCTTCGAGGCAGTGTTCACGATCGTCGGGCATGGCCTTGGCGGTCAGCGCGATGATCGGCAGGTCGCGCCAGCGCGCCTCACTGCGGATCTCGCGCATCGCGGTGAGCCCGTCCATCTCCGGCATCATGATGTCCATCAGCACCAGATCGACCTCCGGCCCGAGCTTCTCCAGCGCCTCGCGGCCGTTGCGGGCGATTTCCAGCTTCACGCCCAACGGCTCCAGTACGCTGGAAAGGGCAAAGATGTTGCGGACATCGTCTTCGGCCAGCAGCACGGTGCGGCCGTCCAGCACCGCGTCGCGGCGGCGCGCTTCACGCAGCAGGCGCTGCTGGTCGCTGGGCAGCGAGGCCTCGACGCTGTGCAGGAACAGGGTCACTTCATCGAGCAGACGCTCCGGCGAACGCGCGCCCTTGATGATGATGCTCTTGGAATAGCGGCGCAGACGCTGCTCTTCGTCACGGGTCAGTGCGCGACCGGTGTAGACGATCACCGGCGGGAAGGACAGCGCCTCGTTGGCGGCCATGTGCTCGAGCAGGTCGTAACCGGTGCCGTCAGGCAGGGCCAGGTCGGTCACCATGCAGTCGAAGGTCGACCCGGACAGTGCCGTCATCGCCTCGGCGATGGTGCCCACGCCGACGATCTCCAGCTGGTCGCGTCCCAGCAGCAGCTTCAGGTTCGAGCGCAGTTCGCTGTCGTGTTCCACGATCAGCAGACGGCGAACGTCGCGCTGGTTGGTCGCTTCCAGCTGCTGGATCGCCTCCACCAGCCGCTCGCGCGTGGCCGGCTTGATCACATAGCCGATCGCGCCCAGCTCCAGGGCCAGCTGCGAGCGCTCCAGGCCGCTGACCACGTGCACCGGAATATGACGGGTGGCCGGATCGCGCTTGAGCCGTTCCAGCACGCTCAGGCCGGAAACATCAGGCAGACCGATATCCAGCAGGATGCCATTCGGGCGCAGCTCGGTGGCCAGCGCCAACGCTTCCTCGGCGGTCTGCGCGACCACGCAGTCGAAGTCGAGCTCATGCGCCATCTGCACCAGCGCGCTGGCAAACGCCGCGTCATCTTCCACCGCCAGGATCATCCGCCCGGCGCGGCTGCGGCGGCCGCGGTCGTCGATCACGCGGGTAAGGTCGGGTGCCGCATGGGCGGACGCCGCCAGCGGGGGAGCCGGCACGGGTGCGGCCGGCTTGCCCGGCCGCACGTCCGGCGCGGCCTCGACGGGGCT
>JAEWLO010000458.1 GCA_023457475.1 Pseudomonadota bacterium
GCCGCGCTGGATGGGAACGCGGGAACGCTCAGCGGTGCGCAGCGCAGTCATGCACTGTTGGTGGCCGGACGAGATGGCGAGGCGACGGCCACCATTACCGGGCTGATGGACAGCCTGCGTGCCGAGGGCGACACGGCCAAGGCCCAACGGTGGACGCCATATTTGCTGCTGGCACAGGCACGCGCGACGGGGCAGCCGTTGGGGCGGGCCTACGCGGAGGCCTTCAACACGCGCTTCGCCGCGCTGGGTGACCTGGATGCACTCCGCACGCACTACTGGTTCGTCACCTCGCTGCCCCGTGCGCAGGCACAGTTCGATGCGGCGCTGGCCGCGCAGGCGCAGGCATCGGAACTTGCGCCCGACGAGGCGCTGGAGCTGATCCGTCTGGCCGCGTTCCTCGAGGTCTACAGTGCGGCGGACCGGTTTGCAGCCGCGTTGATCCGCGCCGACGAGGACCGCCGCTTCGATATCGACGACGACGTGCGCATTCCCGGCCCGGACGGTGTGGTGCTCTCGGCACATGTCGCCCGCCCACGGAGTGACGCTGCGCCGCCGCCGGCCGCGATGCTGTTCACCATCTACACTGATCCCGCGCGCAACCGCACGCAGGCGGCGCTGGCCGCCGCCCATGGTTACGCAGGCGTGGTCGTCGATGCGCGCGGCAAGCGCCTGGGCACAGGGGAACCGGCACCGTACGAGACCGAAAGCGTGGATGCGAACGCGGCCATCGACTGGATCAGCCGGCAGCCGTGGAACGACGGGCGCGTGGTCATGTATGGCGGCAGCTACTCCGGCTTCGCGGCGTGGGCGGGAGCGAAACAGGGGCACCCCGCGTTGAAGGCCATCGCCCCGTACGTGGCGGCGATTCCCGGGCTGGGGCTGCCCATGGAGAACAACGTCTTCCTGTCAGCCAACTACGCATGGCCGTTCTATGTGGCCAACACCCGTCTGCTCGACAACGACACCTACAACCAGCGCGAGCGCTGGGATGCGCTGACCGAGCGCTGGTTCACCTCGGGACGGCCCTATCGCCAGATCGACCAGGTCGACGGCACGCCTAATCCGTGGCTTCAGCGCTGGCTGCAGCACCCCGCCTACGACGCCTACTGGCAGGCGATGGTGCCGTACGGGAAAGACTTCGCCCGCATCCGCATTCCGGTGCTGTCGATCACCGGCTACTACGACGATGGCCAGGTGTCCGCCCTCCAGTACTTCCGCGAACACCTGCGCCATCACCCAGACGCGGACCACCGGCTGCTGATCGGTCCCTACGACCACTTCGGTACGCAGGCCCAGGTGAAAGCCATGGAGCTGCGGGGTTACACGGTGGACCCGGTCGCCCAGTTCGACACCGATGCGATCACCTTCCAGTGGTTCGACCACGTGCTGCGGGGAGCCCCGCTGCCGGCCCTGCTGTCGGACCGGGTCAACTACCAGCTGATGGGGGCCAACCAATGGGGCCATGCCTCCTCGCTGGACGCCGCGGCGGGCAGTTGGCGTCGCTTTCATCTGTCCGGCGCACGCGAGGGCGACGGGTATCGGCTCGCGGAACGGGCTCCGGTGCCCGCCGGCGGGATACGCCAGACCGTGGATTTCTCCGATCGTACAACCCAACGTCATTCCTACTACCCGTGGCCCATCGTGCGCGAGGGACCGCCGGACGACGGCGGGCTGCATTTCGTCAGCGCGCCGTTCGACAGTGCGATGGATGTTGTCGGTCCTTTCAGCGGGGTGCTCAAGGTGCGCATCAACAAGCGCGATGTGGACCTTTCGGTGACCCTGTACGAGTGGATGGCGGACGGCCGGGTGATGCAGCTCGGCTATTACGTCGGGCGGGCCAGCTACGCCAGGGACATGACCCGGCGACAGCTGCTCACGCCCGGGAAATGGGAATCCGTGCCGCTGCAGCGCACCCGCATGACCGGGCGACGCATGGCGGCGGGAAGTCGCCTGCTGGTGATCGCCGATGTACTCAAGGATGCTCAGCACCAGGTGAACCACGGTACCGGCGGCGACGTCAGCGATGAATCGGTGGCCGATGCGGGTGCGCCGCTGGAGATCGAGTGGAGCAGCGACAGCACACTCATCCTTCCGATGGCACCGGGTTTGTCTGGCGTTACCGCGCGGTGACATCCTGCGTGGCATGCTGGAACCATGACATCCCCGTCCCGTGCTTCTTCTTCGCCTGCCTTCCGTCTGCGCCGCTGGCTTGCCTGGCTGATCCTGCCGGTACTGCTCGGCGTCACCGCGCTCGCCTTCTGGAACAGTGCCTGGCTGCAGGCCCCGCGCGCGATGTGGACGCTGTCGCGCATGCCACCCCCTACCGTCTTGCCCGTGCCGGTTGAGGGCGTGACGGCGCGGCGTATCGCCGACACCTTCGGAGCCCCGCGTGGGCGCGACCGCACCCATGCCGGGATCGATATCTTCGCCAAACGTGGCACGCCGGTGCGCAGCGCTACGCCCGGCGTTGTAGCCTCGATCCGCGACACGGGGTTGGGCGGACGCCAGGTATGGGTGTGGGGACCGGCGCGCGAGCGCTACTACTACGCGCATCTGGACGACTGGCGCGAGGGCCTGAGCGAAGGCGAGGTCGTCGCCGAAGGCACGGTGCTCGGCTACGTGGGCGACACCGGCAATGCGGCCGGCACGCCGCCGCACCTGCACTGGGGCATCTACGGCACGAACGGGGCGTACGACCCGCTGCCACTGCTGGTCGCACCCCGGTAGCGCCGGGCGCTGCCCGGCCGCAACCGCGACCTCAACGCACCTTCAACACCTGCTGCGCCTCGATCCGCGCGAGCTTGTGCGGATTGCGCTGCACCAGGATCTGTACGATGCGCGTCCCGTCGGTATCGAACGCCATCGCCGATTCCAGGTGGACGCCAAAGTAGCGCAGCACGCCCACCCGCCCATTGAACACCACCGGCACCATGCGCAGTTCGGCGCGGCGGCGCAGGGTAGGGGCGAACAGCAGCTGGGCGATGCGGGCACCGCCGCGCATGGGCTTCGGGAAACTGCTGACGATGCCGCCGCCGTCGCCCATCAGCTGCGCATCTCGGTCCATCAACGCGATCATGGCCTTCAGATCGCCCTGGTCCAGCGCGTGGGTAAAGGACTGCAGCAGCCGACGGTGTACGGCATGCGGAACTTCATGCAGACGGCGTTCCTCGCGCACCCGCTGGCGCGCACGGTGCACGATCTGCCGGCAGGCCGCTTCGCTCTTGTCCAGGATGCGGGCGATCTCGGGATACTCACGATCGAACACATCGTGCAGCAGGAAGGCGGCGCGTGCCTCCGGTGCCAACCGCTCCAGCACCGCCAGAAAGGCGACCGAAAGGTCGCTGGCCGCTTCATGCAGGTGTTCCGGCGTGGCGGATTCGTCGGTGAGTACCGGCTCGGGCAGCCAGATGCCGATGTAGTGTTCGCGGCTGTGCCGGGCCAGCCGCAGCTGGTCGATGGCCAACCGCGTGGTCGTGGCGACCAGCCAGGCCTCTGCGTTCTCGATCACCGTGCGGTCGGTGCCGTTCCAGCGCAGCCAGACCTCCTGGGCCACATCCTCGGCTTCGGGCATGGTTCCCAGCATGCGGTACGCAACACCCAGCACGCGGGGGCGCAGTTGATTGAAACGGGCGGTGGCGTCATCCATCACGGCATTCAAC
>JAEWLO010000459.1 GCA_023457475.1 Pseudomonadota bacterium
GTTACGGCTGCGCGGCGGCAGCCGTCTGCCCGCCCAGGCTGCGCGACAGGAACGCCAGAAGCTTGCCGTAGTACTCGCGACGGTGCGGGTCGGTGTAGAACCCGTGGCCTTCGGTGTCGTAGTAGAGTGACTCCACCGGCACGCCCGCTTTCTTCAACGCCGCTTCCATCCGCTGCGTGTGCTGGATGGGCGCGCGTTCGTCTTCGCCGCCCGCCGCCAGGAAGACCGGCACCCTGATGCCTTCGGCCATGTTCACCGGTGACACGGCAACCAGATCCTTGGGCTCACCCAACCATTCCTTCAGGTAGGTGTTGCCTGAGCCGGTTTTCTGGATGTCGCCCCGGCTGTGCATCATCGGCAGGTCGTAAACGCCTACATAACCGGCCGCACACCGGTAGAGCGACGGCTCGCGCGCGGCCCCCATCATCGCTGCGTACGCACCGTAGCTGGCCCCATAGATGCAGATGCGCCCGGCATCGGCATGACCCTGCTGGATCGCCCAGCGGGTCGCATCCGTCACGTCGTCCTGCATGCGCTGACCCCACTGCCGGGCACCGGCCTGTTTGAACGCGCGCCCGTAATTGCCCGAGCCACGGAAATTCACCTGCAGTACCGCGTACCCGGCTGCGGCCAGCATCTGTGCTTCGATGTCATAACGGCCGTCATCGAACACACCGAACGGGCCGCCGTGCGGCATCACCACCATCGGCAGCGAGCCCTTCGCACCTGCCGGCGTGGTCAGGAAACCCTGCAGGGCAAGCCCGTCACGCGCCTTGACCGTGATCGGCTGCACCTTGGCGCTCTTGTCCGGATCGACCCACGCGCTGCGGCTGATCAGGTGGTCGGCGCTCTTGTTGACGGTATCGAACACATAGAAGTCGCCCGGATTGCGGCCGGACCAGGTTTCCACCAGCACATGCCGTCCATCGCGCGTGCTCGAGGTAATGAACACCGCATCTCCGCCGAATGCAGCTTCCAGACTGCGGTAAAGGCGCGCGTCGGGGCCCTTCTCGTCGAAGAAGCGGGTTCGTGGCTTCTCTCCGAGAAACAGTGCGCCCACCGGAATGCGGGTGCCGGCCCGGAAGATGATGCGATCCGGGTCGACCAGCGGATCGCGGATCAGTTCGACCCGCTCCTCGGTGGCAGGGTTCCAGCTCACCAGTGCGTCCGGGCCACTGGCCTGCTCCACCCTGAGATACGCCAGCGTGCCGTCCTCGGAGAATCCAACAGCGCGTTCGATACGGTCGTTGGCCGCTTCGTCATTGACGAGAACCCACTGCGAAGCTTCGGGCTCCCGGTAGTAGAGCTTGTTGATGTTGTCCGATGCGGAGCCGAGCGCGAAACGAACGCGCCCCTGTACGTCGGTGACGAAATCGGCACCGCGGACCGGGGAGCGTGCAACGGTCTGGCGCCGGCCGGAGTTCACCTCCAGCCGATCCACGCGGGTGAACGGGTCATTGCTGAAGGGCCATATCGACACCAGGATGTTGCGATCATCCTCGGGCACGGTGTCCACAAGGAACGCAGCCACGGCTTCGACCTTCTTTGGCTGGATGCGCGTGCCCGGCCCGTTGCTCCGCACCCGGTAGCCGACCAGCAGTTCGCCGCGGCCACCATTGGCATTGATGCCGTAGAGTTCACCTGTAGGCTGCGGGTTGTCCAGCGTGCCGAACTTCTCGGCCAGGCCGATCACCACCCGCTCATTGTTGACCCAATGGAAGGTGGTCGCATGGTTGTTGCGCGGCGGCACGAACGAACCGGTGATCTTCCCTTCCCTGCGACTCATGATCGCCAGCGCCGTGCGGTCTTCCATCGGCACGGTGGCCGCGTAGTAATCGCCGCCTGGCGACAGTTTGATATCGGTGAACGTATCGCGCTTGAGGTAATGCTCCAGATCAAGCGCCGTTGCAGGCGCAACCTGCAGCGACAGCAGCCCGGCAATGGCCAGGGCGGCCAGGTTCATGTAACGCATCCTTCTCCCCCATGTTCCGGACACCTTGTCCGTGAAGGTGGATTCTAGGGGGCACGCAGCTCCACGGACCAGTGGTGCTTACGACAGAAAAGAAAATGGCACCGCTTGCGCGGTGCCACGGGTGGCGGGCACGGATGGAGAGAGAGATCAGTGCACGCCGCGGAACGCGAGGCTGAGCGCCAGCACCGACAGGATCACCGCGATGGTGCCGTCGAGGATGCGCCAGGTCCTGGGCTTGGTGAACAACGGGGCCAGCAGGCGTGCGCCCAGGCCCTGGGCGGTCAGCCACAGGCAGCTGGCGGTGACCACGCCGGCGGCAAAGGCCATGCGCTCGTTGCCGAAGTTGTCGGCAATGGACCCGATGACCATCATGTCCAGCCAGAAATGCGGGTTGATCAGCGAGAAGCCGACCGCCGCGGTCAGCACCGCGCGGCGCGAGCTGTTGTCGCTGTCGTCCACCTGCATGCCACCGGTGCCGGCCAGCGCGCGGCGCGCCGACTGCCAGGCGTACCAGGCCAGGAAGGTCACACCGCCCCACAGCACCACCGTGGTCAGCCACGGCAGCGCGCGCGTCAGAGTGTTCAGCCCGGCCACGCTGGCGAAGATGAAGATGGCATCGATCGCCGCGCAGGTCGCCACCACCGGCACGATGTGCTTGCGCAGGATGCCCTGGCGCAGGATGAAGGCGCTCTGCGCACCGACCACCGCGAACAGGCCGATGCCCGCCGCAGCGCCACTGAACCACGCGGCCAGACCGGGGCCGCCGGAAATGATCGAAAACATGGGAGACCGCCTTGTCTTACATAGGGGGGAACGGTGCCTCGCCAAGGCGTACAGCACCGGATGGCGCACATTGTCGCGCCGCAACATAGAAAAGTAGAGCTAAACTTACTAAACCCTATTTAGCCATACTTAAGACGATGCGTATCGACCATGCCCAGCTCCGCGCCCTGGCGGCCGTGATCCGCGAAGGCAGCTTCGACCGCGCCGCGCAGTCGTTGAATGTCACGGCCTCAGCGGTTTCTCAGCGGGTGAAGGCGCTTGAGGATCGCGTTGGCCGCCTGCTGGTGAAGCGGTCCTCGCCTGCCGTGGCCACCGCCGAGGGCCAGGTGCTGGTGCAGCTGGCCGAGCAGACCGCCCTGCTGGAACACGACGCCCTGCACCGCATGGGCATCGCCGACGAGGACCTGCCGCACGCCAGCATCCCCGTCGCTGTCAATCACGACAGCCTGGAGACCTGGTTCACCGATGCGGCGCTGCGCTTCGCCGCACAGACCGGCACCACCCTGGACCTGCGCCTGGAAGACCAGGACCACACCGTGGCCCTGCTGCGGCAGGGCGCGGTACTGGGCGCGGTCACCACGCTCGACGAGCCCGTCCAGGGCTGTCAGATCCACCCCCTCGGCAGCATCCGCTATGCCGCCACCTGCACGCCCGCCTTCCACGCACAGCACTTTGCCAAGGGCGTCAACGCACAGTCGCTTGCCCAGGCCCCGGTGCTGGTATTCAACCGCAAGGACGACATGCAGGCGCGATTCGCCCGCCGGCTGGCCGGAGAGGAGCTGCCGGCAACCGCCCCGACCTGGTGGATTCCATCCACCCGCGCGTTCGTGCAGGCCAACCTGGGCGGGCTGGGCTGGACCATGAATCCGCTGCCGCTGGTGAAGCGGCACCTGGAGGCCGGCCGACTGGTGCTGATGAAGCCGCGGGCGTGGGAAGACGTGCCCCTGTACTGGCAGCACTGGAAGGGCGACGTGCAGACCATGGCCCTGCTGACCCGCGCGGTGCTCGCGGCCTCGGCCACGCTGGTCCGGAAGCGGCGTTGACGGGACGCTGATCCGGTCACGGGCAGCATCCGCCCATGGACAGCGATCCGGTCTACCTGCACATCCGGGTGGTGCTGAGCATCATCCTCGGCCTGAGCATCACCACGCTGGTACGCGGGCTGGCCTCGATCATCGAGCACCCGGCCCGGCGCGGCGCGTCCCTCGTCCACCTGTGCTGGGTGCTGTGGACGCTGGTCTCGGTCGTGACCTTCTGGTGGTGGGAGTTCCGCCTGGGCGAAGTGCGCCAGTGGACCTTCGAGCTGTACCTGTTCGTGATCGCCTACTGCGCCAGCTGGTACATGCTGTGCGTGCTGCTGTTCCCCGACGACCTGCGCGGCTTTGAAAGCCTGGAGCAGTACCTGCTGGAGCGGCGTGCGGGCTTCTTCGGGCTGCTGGCCCTGGTGACCCTGCTGGATCTGGTCGATACCGCCATCAAGGGCCGCAGCCGCTGGCAGATGCTGGGCGAGGCGTATCTGGTGCATACGGGCCTCATGCTGGCGATGGTGGGTGTCGGGCTGGTGAGCCGCAGGCGGGGGGTGCATCAGGTTCTGGCGGTGGGCGCGCTCGTTTATCAGTGCGGATACTTTCTGACCGAATACTTCACCCTGGCCGATCGCTGAGGCGAAGCCACGCAGGGCGTGGCCCTGGGGTTCAACCTCGATGACGGGGTGGTGCGTCCTCCACGGGCCGGATGCTGCGTTGCACCAAATCCGTACCGATTCGGGATAAAATTGGGCCCAGGATGCGCCAAGAGCCCGTTTCTTCACGCTTTTTCCCCAAAGCGTCGTCATCCTCCCCCACATACATCTCCCCAACGAGATTCCCATGAAAAAACTTGCCAAGGTCATCCTCGGCCTGCTCGTGCTGTTGCTGCTGGCAGCCGCCGTGTTCCTCTACTGGCCCTTCTTCCAGCGCTCGGTGCCGGCCGCCGGCAACGACAAGCCGGTCGACGTCGTGCTGGTCGGCGGCGGCATCATGAGCATCACCCTCGCCACTTTCCTGCAGGAACTTCAGCCGGACTGGAACATCCAGGTCTATGAGCGCCTCAATGGCGTGGCGCTGGAAAGCTCCGATGGCTGGAACAACGCCGGTACCGGCCACTCCGCGTTCGCCGAGCTCAACTACACCCCCGAGCTGCCCGACGGCAGCATCGAAACCAAGCGCGCGGTCGGCATCGCCGAGCAGTTCGAAGTCTCGCGCCAGTTCTGGTCGCACCAGGTGCGCGAAGGCCGCCTGAGCCAGCCCAGCGACTTCATCAACCCCACCCCGCACATGAGCTTCGTCTGGGGCGATGACAACATCGCCTATCTGCACAAGCGCCAGCAGGCGTTGGTGAAGAACCCGCTCTTCTACGGCATGCAGTACTCCGAAGACCCGGCGCAGATCGCACAGTGGGCTCCGCTGCTGATGGAAGGCCGCGACCCGAAGCAGAAGGTGGCCGCCACCTGGATGCCGCTGGGCACCGACGTCAACTTTGGTGTAATCACCCGCCAGCTCACCGAGGGCCTGAAGCGCAGCCCGAACTTCGGCCTGCACCTCGAGCATGAAGTCCGCGCCCTGCGCCAGAACGACGACAAGAGCTGGAACGTGACCGTCGCCGACCTGAAGGGCGGCACTGAATCGACGGTCAAGTCGCGCTTCGTGTTCATCGGTGCCGGTGGTGCCGCGCTCAAGCTGCTGCAGCTGTCGGGCATACCGGAATCGAAGAACTACGCCGGCTTCCCGGTGGGTGGGCAGTTCCTCGCGTTCAAGGACCCGGCCATCGCCAACCGCCACGGCGTGAAGGCCTACGGCATGGCGGAGACCGGTTCGCCGCCGATGTCGGTACCGCACCTGGATGCGCGCAAGCTGGACGGCAAGCCGGTGGTCCTGTTCGGGCCGTTCGCGCTGTACAGCACCAAGTTCCTCAAGCACGGTTCGTGGTTCGACCTGTACTCCTCGGTCAATCACAACAACGTCGCCGGCATGCTGGACGTGGGCGCGGAGAACCTGGACCTGGTCAAGTACCTGATGGGCCAGGCCCGTTTGAACGATGACGACCGGCAGGCGGAACTGGTGAAGTACTTCCCCACCGCCAAGCGCGCGGACTGGGAACTGGTCACCGCCGGCCAGCGCGTGCAGATCATCAAGCGCGACCCCGAAAAGGGTGCGGTGCTGCAGTTCGGCACCGAGATCGTCACCGACAAGGACCACACCCTGGCCGCGCTGCTGGGCGCGTCGCCGGGTGCGTCGACCTCGCCGCCGATCATGCTGGAACTGCTGAAGAAGGCGTTCCCGGAGCAGATGGCGGCGGGCTGGGAAACCCGCCTGAAGGAGATCGTGCCGTCGTACGGGCGCAAGCTCAACGACAGCGCGGTGCTGACCAACGAGATCCGTGGCCTGACCAGCCAGACGCTCAATCTGCCGTTCCTGGACGTTCCGGCCGAGACCACCCCGGCCGTGATGCTGACCCCGCCGGCACCGGTGGCACCGGTGAAGGAAACGCGCAACGCGAACGAGGAAATGCAGGCGCTGTGATGCGCGGTTCCGTTGCGCGGGGC
>JAEWLO010000460.1 GCA_023457475.1 Pseudomonadota bacterium
TGGTGCCGTGGATCAAGCAGCTCAACAACACCGCCGTCAGCGTGGACCAGCTCGGCCAGCGCAAGGGGGCCATCGCGGTGTATCTGGATATCTGGCATCGCGACATCGAAGCCTTCCTGGATCTGCGCCTGAACAACGGCGACCAGCGCCTGCGCGCGCACGATGTGTTCACCTCGGTCTGCCTGCCGGACCTGTTCATGGAGGCGGTCGAACGTCGCGGCGACTGGTATCTGTTCGATCCTTACGAAGTGCAGCGGATCAAGGGCTGGTACCTGCAGGACGTCCACGACGAGCAGCGCGGTGCCGGCAGCTTCCGGGACCGGTACGCCGAGGTGGTGGCCGACGAGCGGATCAGCCGCCGCACGGTCAAGGCCATCGACCTGTTCAAGCGGATCATGGTCAGCCAGCTGGAGACCGGCAACCCCTTCATGTTCTACCGCGACGAGGTGAACCGGAAGAACCCGAACAAGCATGCCGGCACGGTGTACTCCAGCAATCTATGCACCGAGATCCTGCAGAACATGAGCCCCACCCGGCTGATGCAGGAGATGATCAGCGGGGATCAGATCGTCACCACGCGCCAGGCCGGCGATTTCGTGGTGTGCAATCTATCCTCGATCAATCTGGGCCGGGCGGTAACCGCCACGCCGGACCTGCTCGACCACGACGTGCTGGAGCGGCTGGTCAGCATCCAGGTGCGCATGCTGGACAACGTGATTGACCTGAACCAGCTACCGGTGCCCCAGGCCACCATCACCAACCGCAAGTACCGCGCCATCGGCCTGGGCACCTTCGGCTGGCACCACCTGCTGGCGCAGCAGCACATTGCCTGGGACGACGCCCGCGCGGAGGACTACGCCGACGCCCTCTACGAGCGCATCAACTATCTGGCCATCCGCGCAAGCATGCAGCTGGCCCAGGAGAAAGGGCGATACAGCGCCTTCCTCGGCAGCGACTGGCACACCGGCGAGTACTTCCGCGCGCGCGGCTACGACAGCCCGGCCTGGCAGGAACTGGCCGCACAGGTCGGCATTCACGGCCTGCGCAATGGCTGGCTGCTGGCCGTGGCTCCGAACATGAGCACGGCGCAGATCGCCGGTTCCAGCGCCTCGATCGACCCGGTGTATGGCGCGTTCTACTACGAAGAGAAGAAGGACTTCCGGCGGCCGGTGGCGGCACCGGGACTCTCGCTGGAGACGTATCCGTACTACGAAAAGGGGGCGTACCGGCTCGATCAGTTCGCCAGCATCCGCCAGAACGCGCGCCGCCAGCGCCACGTGGACCAGGCGATCAGCTTCAACCTGTACGTGCCGAGCACGATCCGGGCGAGCACGCTGCTGGACCTGCACATGACGGCGTGGAAGGAGGGCTTGAAGACGACGTATTACGTGCGGTCGAACGATATCGATGTTGGCGAGTGCGAGTGGTGTTCGTCCTGATCCGGCACCGCCTGGGCCGGCCCACGCAAACCTTCCCTGATCCATGGAAATGAAATGGCCACTCCGCTCGAACGCATCAAAATCCTTGAACCGCGCCACCCCAACCGCTCGACCGGCATCATCAATGGCCGCACCAGCGGCATCCTGAACTGGAACGACATCCCCTACCCCTCCTTCTATCGCGCGTACAAGGAACTCTCCACCAACTTCTGGATTCCCGACGAGGTGGACATGAAGGGGGATGCGCGCCAGTACGGCGAACTCTCAGCGCGCGAGAAGAACGCCTACGACTCCATCATCGGCCTGCTCGCCACGCTGGATTCACCGCAGACCCGCTTCATCTACAACGTTGCCGAGTACATCACCGACCCGGCCGCGCACGCCAATGCCGCCATCATCGGACAGCAGGAAGTCATCCATAACGAAAGCTACAGCTATGTGCTGGCCTCCATCGCCGGTCTGGCCGACCAGAACCGCGTGTTCGAACTCGCCAGAACCCATCCGACCATCCTGGCCCGCAATGCACCCATCATGCAGTCCTACGACGACTTCATGCGCGAGAAGACCGCCGAAACGTTGATTCGATCGTTGATCCAGTCCTCGATCCTGGAGGGCATCAACTTCTACTCCGGCTTCGCCTTCTTCTACAACCTCGTGCGGCAGAACCGCATGACCGGCACCGGCAAGATCATCAGCTTCATCAACCGCGACGAACTGGCGCATACCAAGTTCATCAGCGAACTGATCCGCGCCATCATCGGAGAGAACACCGCCCTGCAGGGCGACGCGCTCACGGCATACGTACATGATGCCTTCGAACATGCCATCGCCCTGGAGACGCGCTGGACCGGGGAAGTGCTGGATGGCATCGACGGTATCGATGTGGACGAGATGATCCGCTACGTGAAGTACCGCGCCAACAAGATGGCCGGCATGCTGGGTATCGACAAACTGTACAGCGATGCCAATTCCAACGTGATGCCCTGGATCAAGGCGTATGCGGACAATTTCACCGAAACCAAAACCGACTTCTTCGAGATGCGCAACGCGAGCTACAAGAAGACCAATGCGGACAACGGTTTCGATGATCTTTGAACGGATCCATCCGGCACCCCATGCACTCGCATGGCGCGTCCCTACGCGTAGTGCCACGCCCTGCGTGGCCGGCGACCCACCATGCACATCCTGATCGCCTTCGCGTCCCTCAGCGGCAACACCCGCGAGGTCGCGCGCCTGCTGGCAGCCCATTGCCGTGGCCGGGGACATGCCGTGGACTGGCTGGAAGCCGACGAGGCGGACGCCGCCCTGCTGCCACTGCTGCAGCGCCCGCACGACCGGGTGCTGCTCGGCGCATGGACCGACAATGCCGGGCGCACGCCCGCCGAGATGAAAGAACTGGTCGCCCGGCTGCGCGATTCAGACCGCATTCCACCGCCTCACACGGTGGCGGTGTTCGGCACCGGTGAGACTCAATGGGGCCAGGAGTACTACTGCGGTGCCGCGCATCGCCTTGCCCGCTACTTCGCGTCAACCTATCCCGTCCTCGAGATCGAGCAGATGCCGCACGGCGATGCCGATCGACAGGCCATCCAGCACTGGGCCGACCAGGTGCTGGCCGAACCCAGGAGCACCCGCCCATGCTGACCCTTCACGCCGCCTCGCCCGACGACCATCAACGCATCCTGCGCGAACACCCCGCCGTGCTGGTGGACTACTACAAGGACCAGTGCCCCGGCTGCCGCATGCTGGACATGGCCCTTGCCGGTGTGGCCGCAACACCCGAAGCGGCCGGCATCGTCCTCTTGAAGGTGCGGATGGAAACGGTCGGCGAGGCCTTCTTCCGCGCGCTGGGACTTCGGCAGACGCCCACGCTCAGCTTCGTCCAGAACGAAATCGAGGTGAGGCGTCTGACGGGCTACCAGTCCCCCGCCCGCATAGGCGAACTGCTTGCCAACGGCATATGAGGCAACGGGACGTCGGCCGGCCGCCGCCAACGATCACCCGACCAACCCGCCGACGTTTACCGTTGGCCGAAAACGTGCCGGCGGTCGCGCGGTGATGGGTTCATGAGGGCCGGCCAACGGCCGGCG
>JAEWLO010000461.1 GCA_023457475.1 Pseudomonadota bacterium
CAGGGCCTGCCGCGCGAAATCGTCCTTGCCGTTTTCCGGCCACAGAATCGCCCCGGGGGCCACAGCGTTCACCCGCACCTTCGGGGCCAGCTCCAGCGCCAGCGAGCGCGTGATCATCTCCAGTGCCGCCTTGGCCGCGCTGTACACCGCATGGTCGCGCATCGGGTCGCTGCCGTGCAGGTCGGTCAGGTTGACGATGCTGCCCTGCTGTCGTCGCAGGTGTGGCGCGGCGGCCTGGGCCAGCAGCAGCGGGGCGCGTGCATTCACCGCGAACAGGTCGTCCCACTGCGCGGCGGTGGTCTGGCCCAGCAGGGTGGGGTAGAAGTTGGAGGCGTTGTTCACCAGCGCATCCAGCCGGCCGAACTGGGCCACGGTCTGTTCCACCAGGTCGGGCAGGGCGTCGGCATCGCGCAGATCCGCCTGCAGCGCCAGCACGCTGCCGGGGCGTGCCATGTCCAGGTCGAAGGCGGCCTGCTGCAGCTCGGCGGTCGAGGTGTTGGCATGCAGCACCACCGACCAGCCGCAGGCATGGAACTGGCGGGCAATGGCCGCGCCTATGCGGCGGGCGCTGCCGGTGATGAGCACCACGGGTGCGCTGTCGGTCATCGGGGAATCTCCGTGCTCGGCTATGCTGTGCATTGTCACCGCAATCGACCGCGCCATGCATTCTTCCCTGCCGCTTCCCGACACCGACGCCCTGGCCCACAGCGAACAGCTGCGCGAGGCACTGCGCGCTGAAATCCTCGCCAACGGCGGTGTCATGCCGTTCGCGCGGTTCATGGAGCTGAGCCTCTACGCGCCAGGCCTGGGCTACTACAGCGCCGGTGCCAGCAAGTTCGGCCCGTCCGGCGATTTCACCACGGCCCCGGAGATGGGGCCGCTGTTCACCGCCACGGTGGCCAATGCCGTGGCTCCCGTGCTGCAGCAGCTCGGCCCGCAGGCCCGGTTCCTGGAACTGGGCGGCGGCAGCGGCGCGTTCGCCGAAATCATGCTCAAGCGGCTGCTGGAGCTGGATGCGCTTCCCGAACGCTACGCGATTCTTGAACCGAGCGCCGACCTGCGCGAGCGCCAGCGCGAGCGTCTGGAAAAGGCGCTCATTCCGCCGGTGTTCGCACTGGTGGAATGGCTGGACCGCCCGTTCGATGACGACTGGGACGGTGTCGTGTTCGCCAACGAAGTGATCGACGCGCTGCCCACGCCGCGCTTCCTCGCCAAGGACGGGATGGTCCATGAGGAAACAGTGGAACTGGACGCCGAAGGCACCTTCATGCGCGGCGCGCAGCCGGCCGATGCCCTGCTCGGTGCAGCCGTGCGCCATGTGGAGCGTTATCTGGGCAAGCCTTTCGCCGACGGCTACCGCTCGGAGCTGCTGCCGCAGCTGCCGTACTGGATCCAGGCCGTGGCCGGCGGCATGCAGCGCGGTGCCATGCTGTTCGTGGACTACGGCTACCCGCGCCATGAGTATTACCAGGAAGAGCGCGACGACGGCACCGTGCGCGCGTTCTACCGCCATCACGTGCATAACGACGTGTACCGCTGGCCGGGCCTGCAGGACATCACCGCTTCGGTGGATTTCACCGCACTGGCGGAAGCAGGTGTCGGCGCGGGGTTCGAACTGGCAGGGTACTGCACGCAGTCCAGCTTCCTGCTCGGTAATGGGCTGGACCAGCTGCTGAGCCTGGCCGAGTCGCGCGCCGATGAAGTGGGCAAACTGCGGCTGCGGGATCAGGTGAAAAAACTGACCCTGCCCACCGAGATGGGCGAGCGCTTCCAGGTAATGGGCTTCCAGCGCGATGTCAGCATGGACGCCGCATTCCTGCTCGGCGACCTGACCTGGCGGCTGTGAGATGACGGCTGCGACAGGGATGTTGAAGCCGCTGCGGCGGCCGCGCATGTGGTTGGCGCTGTGGTGGCTGGCGGTGCTGAGTGTGATCGTGGTGTGCCTGATTCCGCCGCCGCCGTTGCCGGAGCTGCCGAAGAACAGCGACAAGGTGGAGCACTTCCTCGCGTATTTCATCCTGGCCGGGTCTGCGGTGCAGATCTATCGCACGCGCGCCGCGTTGTGGTGCGCGGCGGTGGGCCTGGTGGTGATGGGGGTTGGGGTGGAGTTCGCGCAGGGGGCGTTCACGGACGACCGGAGTGCGGATCCGATGGACGCGCTGGCCAACAGCGTCGGCGTGATGGCCGGAATGGCGTTGCGGTTCACGCCGCTGCGGGATCTGCTGGTGCGGTTGAAGGGGTGACCGGGAGCAGGTGGGTCAGGGTTTTCTGACGTTGCAGCAGTAAGGCACCTTGGATACGCTCCATGGGCCCCTGACGGGCACATCAACAAGGAGCGTGTGTGATGAAGCGAGCTGCTCTGCTTGTTCTTGCCGGGCTTGCGGCCATGCCGCTGGCGGCTACTGCGAACGACGTGTCGGTGAATGGCACGAAGGAACTGCGCAATTACTGGATCTACGATCACCCCACCTCGCTGCAGTTGGCGGAAGCGGCGGGCATGGACATCATCGTGCCACCTGACATGGTCAAAGCATCGGTGCCATGGCATAAGACATACTCGGTCCGCATTGACGCGAGTGGGAAAGTGACCAGTGCCGAATGCGTGGATTGCGAGCCGGGTGACCCGGTAGCCCCGATCGTCGCCAGGGGATTCTTTGTTGAACGGTACAAGCCGGCACCTGGAAACGGGAAGCGTGTGCCCGTGCAGGCGTTGCTGCCGGCCGATCTGATTCCGCCGGAAGCCTGACCGGCAGCCCGCGTAGAGCCACGCCCTGCGTGGCTGCTCTCCGTTCTGTGGCCATGAACGCCTGACGCGCGGCTTCGCTTGCGGCTAAACGTCGGGCACATGCTGGCAACGGGCTTGAATTGACCCCGCCGTCCTGGCGGGCACCCTTCGGGCCGTCGCTTCGCGACGTTGAGAACGGCTCCTGCCGTTCTCTTCGGCGCTACCGCGGCAGCAGCTCCAACGTATCAAGTACCCACATCGTCGGACGCGTATCCCCGGTGAACCGGACGCACAGGTCCTGCGTGCCGGTCACCGTCTTCGGCAATGCCGCCTCCAACGTGATGAACCCATCCGCGCCCGGCTTTGCCGGCAGCTTCACCGTGGCCAACGGCTTGCCATCGCAGCGGCCGTTGAGGATGTCCATCTCGCCATGCGCGCTGCGCGCCTTCTCGAACCGGCGCTGCGGTTCGTCATGCGCCAGCTGGAAGTAGTACGGAATCTGCCCGGCACGCACCCGCACCTTGGCGATGCCGTCCAGATCCGCCTTCTCCCACAACCAGCACGGGTTGAAGATGTTCACGTTGAAGATCGCGCGCTCGCCCACCAGCGGGCCGTCGTCTTCCAGGCGCAGCAGCAACTTGCCTTCGCCCGGGCACATGGCCAGATGCTCGTCGGTGCGGGTGAGCAGGGAAGCGGCCGTGATGTCGAACCGGCTCGCCGCCTTCGCCAGTGCCTCCCCATTGAAGAACGTCGCCGTCTGCACGCCCACCGGCAGCGGCTGGGTGAGCGGTGCGGTGTAACGCGGCGACTGCGCGGTGACCGGGCTGCCATCCGTGCTGTAGCGGATTTCGTAGTTGAGCGGCGTGCGAAGGGCCAGGGTGGCAGTGCCGGCCCTGCGGTCATCACTCACGTCCGCTTCCACCTGGAACGGGGTCTGCGCGTAGGCAATACCCATCGCCTGCCAGCGCTGCAGCTGCGAGGGCAGCCGGGCCAGGAAATCGGCGAAGTCGCGACGTTCGCGCGGCGACCAGCCGGTTTCAGCCACGGCGGCGAGGCGCGGGAACAGGTTGTGCTGCAGGCGCGCGTAGCTGCGCGTGTGTTCGGTGAACATGTTCGCCTGCAGGCCGAGGATGTGCTGCTGCTTGTCCTTTGCCAGCGCATCGGGCACCGGCTCGAAGCCGTACACGCGCCCCAGCGGTGTGCTCAGCGGGCGGCCCGGCGGCTCGTACTCGGAGTTTGTCTGCAGGTAATCCATGTACATGTCGGTCACCGGCGACATGACCACGTCGTGGCCTTCGCTGGCCGCCTTCAGGCCGCCTTCGGTGCCACGCCAGGACATCACCGTCGCCTCCGGCGGCAGGCCGCCTTCCAGGATCTCGTCCCAGCCGATCAGGCGGCGGTCGTGCTGCTCGAGGTACTTCTCCAGCCGCTTGATCAGATGGGCCTGCATCTCATTTTCCGTGGTCGCGCCGACCTCGCGCATGCGCTCCTGCACCCGTGCGGAGGCTTCCCACTGGTCCTTTACGGCCTCGTCGCCGCCGACATGCACGTACTTCGAGGGGAACAGTTCGATCACTTCTTCCAGCACGTTCTCCAGGAACTGGAAGGTGCCTTCCTCGGTGTTGAACAGATTCGGGAACACGCCCCATTCGCTCAGCGGCTGCAGCGGGGTGTCGATCGTGCCCAGCTCGGGGTAGGCGGCAATCGCAGCGGTGGCATGGCCCGGCACGTCGATTTCCGGAATCACCTGGATGTGGCGCTCGGCCGCATAGGCAATGACCTCGCGGATCTGGTCCTGGGTGTAGAAGCCACAATACGGGCGCGGCTCACCGGTCGCCGGGTCGCGACCGCCGTCGCCTGCCGGAATGCGGCAGCTGCCCACGTCGGTCAGCTTCGGGTAGCGCTTGATCTCCATGCGCCAGCCCTGGTCATCGGTGAGATGCCAATGGAAGGTGTTGAGTTTCTGCTCGGCCATGGCGTCAAGCACGCGCTTGATCTCGTCCAGGCTCTGGAAGTGCCGTGCGGAGTCCAGCATCAGCCCACGCCAGGTGAAGCGCGGCGCATCGTCGATCTTCAGCGCGGGCAGAACGCCGTTGCTGCCCCCGGTGAGCAGCTGGGAAAGGGTAGCCGCGCCATAGAACAGGCCGGTTTCGGTTGCGGCCTGCACGGTGACGCCGCGGGCGTCGCTGCGCAGCTGGTAGCCTTCCGCGCCCGTCTTGAGTGCCGCATCGATGATGAAGCGGATGCCGTCCTTGCCCTTTGCCGTGCCCGGCGTGAGCGCCGGTCCGCCGCTGTTCTTCAGCTGCGTGGCGAACTGGCCGGCCACGCGCCGTGCGGCGTCGCCCTGGGCATGCAATGCGGTGTCGGCGGTGACGGTGAACCCCTTGCCTGACAGCTGCTGCAGGTGTGCGGGAGCGGGAATCAGCGGCAGGGAGCCGGCCAGGCCGCGGGGGCCGTCCGGCGCGGTGGCATCGGTGGCGTAGGCCAGCGGGATGGAGGAGATCGCCAGTGCGAGCGACAGCAGCGACAGCGAGGTACGACGGGTGCGGATTGGCATCGGGTCATTCC
>JAEWLO010000462.1 GCA_023457475.1 Pseudomonadota bacterium
GCGCTACGGTGTCCTTGCTGCGCTGGCGCTGCCCGTTGCCGCACAGGCCGCGCCCGACACCGCTGCCGATGCCCGCGACTTCGACCGCGTGCAGGTCACCGCCACCCGCACCGAACGTGCCCTCAGCGATGTGGCGGCGACGGTCGACGTGATCGACCGTGAGCAACTGGACAACCACCTGGTCCGCGACATCAAGGACCTGGTGCGCTACGAACCCGGCATTTCCGTCACCCGCAGCCCGGCGCGCTTCGGCCTTGGCGGCTTCCGCATCCGCGGCCTCGACGGCAACCGGGTGCTGATCCAGACCGACGGCATTGCCATGCCCAAGGCCTTCAACATCGGCAGCTTCTCCGACGCGAACCGGAACTTCACGGATCTGGAAACGCTCAAGCGGGTCGAAATCGTGCGCGGTCCGGCCAGCGCCCTGTACGGCTCGGATGCGCTCGGCGGCGTGGTGGCCTTCGTCACCAAGGATCCGGCCGATTACCTCAAGGACGGAAAGAACAGCCATGTCGGCCTGAAATTCGGTTACGACGGTGAATGGAAGGGGCTGCTGGGCGGCGTCACCACCGCCTTCGGCGGCGACCACTGGAGCGGGATGGTGAACTTCAACCACCGCCAGGGCCAGGAAACCGAAAGCATGGGCGAGGTGCGCGGCAGCGACCGTACCCGGACCGCCGCCAATCCGCAGGACCGCAACGGCCGCAGCGTGCTGAGCAAGCTGGTGTATGCGCCGACCGAAGACCAGCGTTTCCGTCTCACCGTGGAAGGCAACGAGGACCGGGTCGACACCGATGTGCTCTCGGCCATCGACCACACCACCACGACCGGGATGCTGGCGCGCGATCACCAGACGCGCGCACGGGTGTCGTTCGCGCATGAGATGGACGCGCTGGATGCCGGCTTCGCCGACAGTCTCTCCTGGCAGCTGTACCGCCAGGACAGCGAAACGACCCAGCGCACCGATGAAGCACGCGCCAACCGTACGTCCCGCCACCGCGAGTTCAACTTCGATCAGCGCGTGTACGGCCTGCAGGCGGTGTTCCACAAGGGGCTGACCACCGGCGGCGTGGAGCATGCACTGACCTACGGCCTGGAAGGTACCTGGACCGAGACGCGACAGAAGCGCGACGGCTACCAGGTGCTCGCCAACGGCCAGACCAGCACCGTGATCCTGCCCGACGCCTTCCCGGTGCGCGACTTTCCGATAAGCAGGACCACCGAACTGGGCCTGTACCTGCAGGATGAAATGCGCTTCGCCGATGGCCGCTTCTCGCTGGTGCCCGGCGTGCGCGTAGACCATTACGAACTGCGCCCGGACGTGGACGCGATCTTTGCAGGCGACAATCCGGGCATGTCGGTTTCGGAGCTGACCAAGACCAGCGTCTCGCCCAAGCTCGGCATGGTGTGGCGTTTTGCCGATGATTTCTCGCTGTTTGCCGGCTACTCGCACGGCTTCCGCTCGCCGCCGTACAACGACGTCAACCTCGGTTTCACCAACGTGATGTTCGGTTACACCGCCATTCCGAATCCGGATCTGAAGCCTGAAACCAGCGACGGATTCGAGCTGGGTGTGCGTTACCTCACCCCGGCTGCGTATGTCAGCGTCAGTGGCTACTACAACGACTACAAGGACTTCATCGAGTCCCAGCGCCAGGTCGGCATCAACGACCAGGGGCTGATCGTGTTCCAGTCGCAGAACGTGGCCGACGCCGAGATCTACGGTGCCGAGCTCAAGGCCGGCGTGGACTTCGGCGAGCTCAGCAGCGCGCTGGCGGGGTGGTCGTTGAACGGCGCGGTGGCGTGGTCGCGCGGCCAGAACAAGACCGAAGACGTGCCGCTGGCCTCGATCGATCCGCTGCGCGGCACGCTGGGCCTGGCCTACGATCGCGAGCGCTGGGGCGTGGAGCTGGCCGGCACGTTTGCCCGCCGCAAGGACCGCCTGCCCAGCGACACCACCTTCGCCCCAGCCGGCTACGGCGTGGTCGACCTGATGGCGCACTGGGACTTCGCACCTGGCGCGAAATTCAACGTCGGCGTGTTCAATCTCGGCGACCGTAAGTACATCGACTATTCGGCGATCACCACCGCGCTGGCCACCAGCAGCACCGTGATCGACCGTTACACCAACCCTGGCCGGAACATTTCGGCCAGCCTTTCCGTCAGCTGGTAGTCACTGCCATGAGCCGAGCCCTGTCCGCCCTGCGTTCTTCCGACCGGTACCTGCGCCCCGCCCAGCTGCCTTCTCCGGCGCAGCTGGCGGGCCTGGGCACCGTCCTGTGCCTGTACCGCCCCGAGAGCAGCGAACTCGGCGGCTGGCAGCACGCCATGTCCGCCCATGCCTGCCAGGGCATGGACAGCGAAGGCATCCGCGAAAGCCTGTGCTTCTCCGATGCGCGCGGCCGCTGCTGCTGGCGGCTGTACCTGCTGCCGGACAGCGACTTCCTCGCCTGGGATCGCCTGGTCTCGGCCTATCCGGCACGGCCGGAGCCGGCCTTCGAAGGCGGCGTCGCCGAGCGCCTCTGGCGGCGACTGGCCAACCGCCTCGGCAGCGAAGCGTGGCGCATGTGCGCGCTGCGCCTGCAGGTGGGCGAGGGCAACCGTCTGGCCGCCAGCCTGGCCCCCCTGTCCACGCTCGGCGCTGCGGCCGCGCGTCGCATCGCCCGCGTCGAAGGGGCCGAAGGCGAGCTGTGGACCGACGACGGTGGCTTCGCCAATGCGGTGCCGCTGCTCCACCTTTCACCCCTGCGCCATTCCTGAGACCTTCCGTCATGAATCTCCAGACAGCCAGCGCGTGGCTGCTGCTTGCCGCCACCGGCACCGCCCACGCCCAGCCCTCCGACCTGTCGCGCGACCACGCCAGCATCCTGGCGATGCAGGGCGAATACATCGTCGACTTCGCGTTCGATGAAACGGTGCTGCTCAAGCCCGGCTACGAGCGGGCACCCGCCGTGCGCAGCGGCGGCAACGAAGTCGTCATCGTGGTCGAGGACAGCCCGAAGAAGATCGTGCTGCAGCATATTCTCGTCGATGGCAAGAGCGGCCACGTGACCAAGCACTGGCGGCAGGACTGGACGTACGAAGCGCCCACCCGCTTCGAATTCAGTGCCGACCAGACGTGGCAGGTGCGCCCGATCCCGGCGGCGCTCAACGCCGGTGCCTGGACCCAGTGTGTATATGAAGTCAGCGACGCCCCGCGCTACTGCGGCACGGGCCGCTGGGACCACGCCAACGATGTGGCCACCTGGACCAGCGACCTCAGCTGGCGTCCGCTGCCGCGCCGCGAGTACACCCGTCGCAGCGACTACAACGCGCTCGCCGTGGTGAACCGCCATACGTTGACGCCGAACGGCTGGACCCACGAACAGTTCAACACCAAGATCCTGCGCGGCACCGACGGCAGCCAGCAGGAGATCGCACGCGAGTTCGGCTTCAACGACTACAACAAAACCACCGACGTCGATTTCAAACCGGCCTACGACTACTGGAAGGCTACCGCCGGTTACTGGGGCAAAGTACGCGAACGCTGGAACGGCTTCCTCGGCCAGGCCCCGGGGGTGCACCTGAAGACCAAGCTCGACGGCATGGCGATGATCATCCCGCTGTTCACCCAGGCCCAGGACCTTCAGGACGGCAAGCCGGTGAAGGATGCCGATATCGACGCCGTGTTCGCGCAATGGGTGGAAAAAGCGCCGCGCTGAACTGCTGCATTGAATTCATGATCGATTCCTGAAAGCGCGGGGAGCGCCCAGAGACATTACTGGGCGTCTCCTTCTGCGAGGAACTGAACGGCATGAAATGCTTCAGTGTGTCCGGCATGCTCACGGCGGCGGCGAGCTTCGCTGCCGCGCTCAATGGCGCAGTGGGGGCACCCATAACAACGCCCCGCAGCGGGGCGGAGTTGAGCCGGGTCGACAACACCCCGCTGCCGCCTGATCTTGCGGTGCTGCTGCATCGAAACTACGCGACGTGCCTGGAAACCTTCGCGGCAAACCCTCGCATTTTCGACTGGCACACCGAGCGCAGCAAACAGTCCCTGTGCTTTGGCCATGCGGGACTGGCATCGGCGTTCCAGTATGCGCTGGGCGGGGCCCCCGACGAGATCAACGAGACGCGGGCCGGCCTGCACGCGCTGGCAGCGAGCCGCTCGAGCAATCCGCTGCCACTGGACAATGCAGGCCATACCGGCTCCGAACTGCTGCGGATGAACTACCGCGATTACCGGGACAGCAGAACCTCGTCGTACGCACCCAACCGTGATGCGCTGGTAAGCCTCATGCGCGAGCGCATCGCACCGGAGCAGCGGGTATCGATGAAGAAGGCGCGGCAGGCACTGGCTGAATGCCGGGACACCCTGCGGGGTCCGGTTCGGCGCATGGTCCGCAAGGAAATCGCTGAACGCAGCGGCCTGGCGATCATGCGCTCGATGGGCGACCCGATGTCGATGGACCTGGACCAGCTGGACGACCTGCGCGACGACCTCGGCGAACGGCAGTTCGGGGATTCCTCGATCCGTCGACGCATGTACAGGGACGCCCTGCGCGTGCTGGTCGACGAGCATCAGGCCCGATCCGCGTAGCGCTACTCCTTGAACATCAGGAACGCAGCCACCACGATCAGCCCGAATGCCGCGTAGTGGTTCCACTTCAGCGGCTGGTCCAGGTAGAACGCGGAGAACACCGCGAACACCACCAGGGTGATCACTTCCTGCATGCCTTTGAGCTGCGGTGCGGAGTACACCGCGCTGCCCAGCCGGTTGCCCGGCACCTGCAGGCAGTATTCGAAGAAGGCGATGCCCCAGCTGACCAGGATCACCGTCATCAGCGGCGCGCTCTTGTACTTGAGGTGTCCGTACCAGGCGAAGGTCATGAAGATGTTGCTGCCCACCAGCAGAAGCACCGGGTAAAGATAGAAGGCGAAGGACGTGCCGGGCATGGACGGGGGCTCAGAAGTGGAGCGCCGAAGCATACCCGGTACGCCGGCACCACCGGGTCACGTCAGGCTTCGCGAAGTGCCAGCGCCGGCGGGGTACGCAGGATCCGCCGTGTCCCCCACCAGCCCGCCCCCATGCTCAGCGCCACGCCCAGTGCGCCGCCCAGCAGCAGCGGCCCCCACGGCGGACTGAGCTGCAGTTCGAAGACCTGGCGGGCCACCACGCTGCCCAGCAGGGCCGCGGTACCCACGGCCAGCAGCGAAGACAGCAGGCCCAGCGCGCCGAACTCCACCAGCACCGCCCCGCGCAGCTGGCGGCGGGTGGCCCCCAGCGTGCGCAGCACCGCGCTGTCGTAGCGCCGTTCGCCGGCCGTGGCCTGCAGGGCCGCCAGCAGCACCAGCACGCCGGCCAGCAGGCTGAAGCCCATCACCAGCTGTACTGCCTGGGTCACCCGGTCCACCACCTCGCGCACCCGCTGCAGGATGCCGTCGATGTCCAGCAACGAGATGTTCGGATACTCCCGGGTCAGCCCGGCCAGCGCCGACACCTGCGAACGGGGCAGGTGGAAGGCCGTGATCAGGTTGTACGGGGCATCGCCGACCGCCCCTTCGTTGAGCAGCAGGAAGAAGTTCACCCGGAAGGAATCCCAGTCCGCCTTGCGGACGCTGGTGATGGTGAAGGTGCGCTCCTGTTCGCCCATCTGCAGGGTGACCGTGTCGCCGAGCCCCATGCCATAGCGCTCGGCCCAGCCCTCTTCGATGGACGCTTCGGGCGCGATGCTGGCGGCGTCCCAGAACCGGCCCGACAGCAGCGTGTTCGCGGCCGGGAAGTCATGCCGCCACGAGAAGTTGACCGGACGGTTGGCATCGTCGTCCTCGTTGCTGTTGTCCTCGCGCTGGGTGCGCTGCGGCGCGCGCCCGTTCACCGCCAGCAGGCGGCCGGTACTGAACGGCTCCACGCCCGGTGAGGCCACGCCCAACCCGCGCAGCGTGTCCACCACGGCGTCGCGCTGTTCCGGCTGTATGTTCATCAGGAAGTAATTGGGGGTGTCGCTGGGCAGGCGATCCCGCCACTGCGCGAGCAGGCCCGGGCCGATGACGGAGAGCAGCAGCAGCGCGCACAGCGACAGCGAGAGCCCCACCAGCTGCATCACCGCCAGCCCGCGCCGGCGGGTCAGCGCGGCCAGGCCCAACTTCCAGCGACCACGCAGACGTGCCTGCACCCCGCGCAGCCCCCACAGGAGCAGCGCGCCCACGCCGGCGGCCAGCAGCGCCAGCGCAGCCAGCCCGCCCAGCACCCAGGCGGCCAGCTTCACATCGCCGGTGGCCTGCACCGTCAGCGCGACGGTGGCCAGCAGCGCGGCCGCATAGACCAGCAGTGAGCTGGGCGGCATCGCCGCGAAACTGCGGTTGAGCACCCGCATCGGTGGCACCCTGCGCAGGCGCAGCAGGGGTGGCAGGCCGAAGCCCAGCAGCAGTACCAGGCCGATGCCGGCACCGGTCAGCGCCGGCGTGGCCTGTGGCAGCGGCAGGCGGTTGGGAATCAAGCCGCCGAGGGCCTGCACCAGCCCGGCCTGCGCGGCCATGCCCAGACCCACGCCGACCGCACACGCCGGCACCGCCAGCAGCACCAGCTGCAGTGCCATCGCCGTGAGGATGTCGCGCTGGCGCGCGCCGAGGCAGCGCAGCACCGCCACCTGGTCGATCCGCCGCAGCGCGAAACGGTTGGCCGCCAACGCGGTGGCCACGCCGGCCAGCAGCACGGCCAGCAGGGCGGCCAGCGACAGGAAGCGTCCGGCCAGGTCGAACGCCCCGCGC
>JAEWLO010000463.1 GCA_023457475.1 Pseudomonadota bacterium
TACAGGGCGTGGCCCATTTCGAGGTGGACGATGCCACGGCCAAAGCCCTGCATGCGCAACTGACCGCGCGGTTGTCGGGGTATCTGGTGCCGAAGCTGGTGCGGGAGATTTCCGGAGATTCCAGCAAACGCCCGGTGTGATGCCCTATCGCCCGGCTTCGATCATGTTCACCACCTCGGTGGCGCTCACCGGGTGGCTCAGCCAGTACCCCTGGGCCAGGTCGCAGCCACGCTGGCTCAGCAGGTCGAACTGCACTTCCTGCTCGATGCCTTCGGCCACCACCGTGATGCCCAGCGCATGGGCCATGGCGATGATCGCGGTGGTCAGCGCCAGGTCGTCCGGGTCGCGCTGCATGTCGGCGACGAAACTCTTGTCGATCTTCACCCCGTCCACCGGCACCTGGCGCAGGTGGCTCAGTCCGGAGAAGCCGGTGCCGAAGTCATCCAGCCACACCTTCACACCGGTGCGGTGCAGCTTGTCCAGCAGGGCGGCGGCCAGCATTTCATCGCCGATGACCGCGGTTTCGGTCAGCTCCAGATGCAGGCGTGAGGCCGGCAACCCGGTTTCGCGCAGCGACTCGGCCACCAGGGTGGGCAGCTCACCGCCGCGCAGCTGTCGCGGCGAGACGTTCACTGAAACAAACAGACCTTCGCCTTCCGAAGTGAGCGGCCACTGCATGGCCTCGCGGCACGCGGCGCGCAGCACCTTGGGCCCGATCACTTCGATCAGGCCGCTCTGCTCGGCCACTTCGATGAAGACCGAGGGCGGAATGGTACCGAGGGTGGGATGCTGCCAGCGCAGCAGCACTTCCACGCCGCACAGGCGGCGGTCGCGGGTGCGGAAGATGGGCTGGTAGACCAGACGCAGCTCGCCACGCTCCCAGGCACCCCGCAGCTCCTGCTCCATGTGCACACGGCGCTCCACCGCGTGGTCCATGGCCCGGCTGTAGTACCGATAACAGTTCTTGCCGGCCATCTTGGCCTGGTACATGGCAATGTCGCCGTTCTTCAGCAGGGTCGTCGCGTCGGCGGCGTCGTCCGGGAACAGGGTGACGCCGATCGAGGTTCCCAGGAACAGTTCCCGTCCCTGCACCACCAGCGGCTTGCCCAGCTCGCGAACCAGAATCTCGGCCAGCTGCCGGGCCCCGGCGGCGACATCGCCCTCGCCGATCAGGATGACGAATTCGTCGCCCCCGAAACGGGCCAGCAACGCCTCGTCGCCACCGGCCTGTTTCACCGCGGCACTGATGCGCTGCGCGAACTGCAGGAGGGCTTCATCGCCGGCCTCGTGACCGAGCGTGTCGTTGACCCGCTTGAAATCGTCCATGTCGGCGAACAGCAGCGCAAGCCGGTGGTTGGACGCGCGCGCGGCCATCAGGCGATGGTCCAGTGCCTCGCGGAACGCCAGACGATTGGTGAGCCCGGTGAGTGCGTCGGTGTAGGCCATGTGCCGCACTTCGCGGTCATGGCGGGCGATGGCTTCGCTCATCCGGCCGAATGCGCGCACCAGCTCGCCGACTTCGCCCTTGCTGGTGCTCTGCCCCAGCTGCGGGCGGTAGTCGCCGGCCTCGATCTGTCGCGCTGCGGCCGCCAGCCCACGGATCGGTGCCACCAGGGTGCGCTGCACGTAGACGATCACCGCCGCGCCGATCACCAGCAGCAGGCCGAGCATCAGCAGCAACCAGCCCAGATGCCGCTTGCCTACCTGCTGCAGGCGGTCGCCCAGGGTGGCATTGGCCTTCTGTTCCATGGACTGGACGTCGTCCAGTGCCATGCCCACACGAACCCCGCCAATCCGCTGGTTGCCGACCATGATCGGCATCGCGTTGTCGAGGACCTTGGGCGACTCCTGCACCACCAGCGCGCGCGCGGCCACCGCACCGGCCGCCAGCGGGTCCTGCATGGGGCGGCCGAAGTCCGCCACTTCCGCCGAGCCGTCGTGGATCAGCTTGCCGTCTTCGTCGAACACCAGCACGTAGCGCACCACCTGCTGCCGCGAGGTATTGCGCACCAGCGCGCCGACCTGCTGCAGGTCGTTGTAGTAGAGCGGATTGGCCAGCGCGTCGGAGAGCTCGCGCGCCAGGGCCTCGCCGCGGCTGCGCACGCTGCGGTCGAACAGGTCATGGATGACGGTGCCGCTGAGATGCTTCACCTCTTCCTGCATCGTCGCCTGGCGCCCGAGCACCACGGCCACGATCGCCACCACCACCACCATCGCCCCGCCCATCGCCAATACGAAACGGGACTGCATTCCGGAACCCAACGGCCTCATTCCACTTCCATCCGCACGCGTGTAAGACCCTGTTTCAATTCATCCAACCGGTGCTGCATCTGCGCATCCACCCGATGGAACCCGGACGTACCAAAAAACTTTTCCAGCGCGTCGTGCGCCTGCGGATCCGAAGCTGCCTCCAGCAGCACCTGCTGCAGGCGGTCGCGCACGTTCTGATCCAGGTCCGCACGCACCACCTCCACCGCCCGCGGGTACGGTTCCGTGCGGAACAGTACCCGGAAGTCACGCCGGAAGCTGACCGGTACCCGTTGGGGGTCGGACCAGTCCACGCTGCTCACCGCCCCCGCATCGACCAGCCCCTTGTGCACGTAGGTGGCGATGTTGGCCTCGGAGCGGGCAAATACGTAGCCCACCGTGTCCGGTGCGGCGGCATCGCGCGCGGACAACAGGATCTCCGGGGTCAGCCCCTGCTGCAACAACGTCATGATCGGCACCAGATAGGCGCTGGTGGAGGCCACATTCTGGAGCGCGACCGTATGCCCCTTGAGGTCGGCCAGGGTGCCGATGGCGCTGTCGCGCCGCACGAAGAACACCGTGTGGTAATCGCGAACACCGCTGCGCTCGGTCAGCAGCAGCGGCCGGGCGCCGCTGCGCTGACCCAGTGCCACGGCGGTACCGGAGGTTTCAGTAACCCAGTCCACCCGACCTCGGCGCAGATAACTGGCCATCTGCTGCGCATCGGGGGCCATCAGGATGCGGCCCTCGGTGATGCCTACATCGCGCATGCGTGGAACCACATAGTCGAGCAGAGGCTGCAGCTGCGCATGGTGTGCCTTGGGGTTGTCGCTGATCCGGCCCAGAACGAGCACAGTGTGCGGGCCGGCCACGGCAGTCGCCGGCGTGAGGATCACGCCCAACCACAGCAGCCCTGCCTGCAGCAGGCCTCGCAGAACCGGCAATCCCATTCGCTCCCCCCAAGGAATGGTGACAGCCTACCCGAAAAAGTGTGACGTGCGTCAGCCCGCGATTACTTGTCGTTGGCCAGCCGCGCCATACGCTGGGCATCGGAGAGGATGCCGCGCAGCAGCCGCACCTCCTGCTCGCTCAGTTCGGTTCGCAGGAACAGGCGGCGCAGCTTGCGCATGGCCGATTCCGGGGCGCGGCCCTTGTGGAAGTCGATATCGTCCAGGGTCTGCCCGAGCTGGCCGAACAGACCCTCGACCTGGGCATGGCTGGCTGGCTGCTCGCGGAACTCCGGTTCGGCCGGCGCGGCGGCGGCCACCCCGCCCAGGCTGACCATGCGCAGTTCATAGGCCAGCACCTGCACGGCGGCGGCCAGGTTGAGCGAGCTGAAATCGGGGTTGGACGGGATGTGCACGGCCAGGTGGCACAGTTGCAGCTCCTCGTTGGTCAAGCCGGTGCGCTCGCGGCCGAACACGAAGGCGACCTCGCCCGGGTCGGCGGCATCGCCGGCCTTGGCCAGGGCGCGCCCGGCCGCCACGGCGGGGAGCAGTTCCTCCAGCTGTACGCGGCGGGCGCGGGCGGTGCAGCCGAGCACCAGCCGGCAGTCGGCCACCGCCTCGGCCAGGGTGGCCACGACGGGCGCGTCGCCCAGCACGTCCTCAGCCCCGGCCGAGCGCCGGAAAGCCTCTTCATCCAGCGGTTTCTCGGGGGCTACCAGCACCAGCCGCGCCAACCCCATGGTCTTCATGGCGCGGGCGGCGGCTCCCATGTTGCCGGGGTGCTGGGTGCCAACGAGGACGAAACGGATGCGGGACGGAGCGGTGTGAACGGACATGAACAGGCCAGACGCGAGAAGAACTGCGACAAATGGTAAACTGTGTGACCGGCCTGTGCGCCGGCACCGCTCTTTTCCCCCGCCAAACCCCACTCTGCCTTTCCGGGAGCTTTTCGCCATGCAGAAACCCGCCGTCACCGTCATGGTCAAGGCCGCCCGCCTCGCCGGCAACGTCCTGTTGCGCAACATCAACAAGCTCGAGGCGCTGAACGTGGTGCAGAAGGGCCGCATGGACTATGCGAGCGAAGTGGACGCGGATGCGGAAAAGGTGATCGTGAAGGAACTCAAGCGCGCCTACCCGGACTACGGGATCATGGGCGAGGAAGGTGGCGTGCAGGCGGTGAACCGGTACATGTGGGTGATCGACCCGCTGGACGGCACCAGCAACTATCTGCGCGGCTTCCCGCACTACTGTGTCTCCATCGCGCTGACCGAAAACGGCGAACCGACCGACGCGGTGATCTTCGACCCGCTGCGCAACGAGCTGTTTACCGCCAGCCGGGGCGCAGGCGCGGTTCTCAACGACCGCCGAATCCGCGTGGCGGACCGCAAGGACCTGTCGGGCGCGATGATCCACACCGGCTTCGCGCCGCGCGAGCGCAACCGGACCAGCGCGCAGCTGAAGGCCGTTGACGCACTGCTGGTGCAGGCCGAAGACGTTCGCCGCACGGGTTCGGCGGCGCTGGACCTGGCCTACGTGGCCTGCGGTCGCGCCGATGCCTATTTCGAAGCCGGCGTGAAGGCCTGGGACATCGCGGCAGGCGTGCTGCTGGTGCGCGAGGCCGGCGGCCGCGTGTGCGATTTCAAGGGTGCCACCCCGGCCCGCATGGACAGCCGCGGCCCGGAAACCCAGCAGATCGTGGCAGGCAACGTGAAGAACAGCGAGATCCTGCAGAAGGTGCTGGTCAACACCGGCTACGCCGCCGAGTTCGACGCGAAGTTCTGATCGCCAGCTTCATTGCTCTGCATTGCGACGGCACCTTCGGGTGCCGTTGTTGTTTGGACGCTACGTGCTTGCGGTGGGCGTTTCGCGAACAGCCGATGCGCAGCGGTCTGCTGGCTTTGGCGGGACGGTGTGGGTTTGCGAAGGACGCCGTAAACCGCCCTCCGGGCCCCGGCCCAATCGCCAGCGATTGGGCGTTCAGTCGCACGCGAGGCAGTGCCTCGCAAGCCGTGCGCCTTCACCCATGGGGGCTTGGTCGCCGCATCCATGCGGCTCACACCTTCGCAAACCCACCCCGACCCACCCTCGACAGTCGATCGGCGGCCACAGGAGATCAAAACCGGTAGCGCCGGCCGTTGGCCGGCCCAGGCGATACC
>JAEWLO010000464.1 GCA_023457475.1 Pseudomonadota bacterium
GCATAGGCCTCCTCCACCGCCTCGCGGCGCTGGCTCATGAAGGTCACGACGCTGGTCGGGCGCCGCTCCTTGGCGGTGCGCTGCACGCGCATCTTCATGCCCGGCGTGTACTTGCCAGAGGCCACGCGCACGAAGGCGATGCGGTCGCGGTGGTTGGCGTCCATGTTGGCCTGCACCTTGAAGACCACGCCGGCGAAGCCCGGGTCTTCGGGGCGCACCAGACGCTCCTCGCGCTGGCGGTTGACTTCCACGTAGGCCACGCGCGGGCCGGGTGGCGGCGACATGTCCACCACGGCGTTGAGCACCTCCATGACACCGAAGTTGTTCACGCCGGAGCCGAAGAACACCGGCGTCAGCCTGGCCGCCAGGAATTGCTCGTGGCTCCACTCGGCCGAGGCGCCGACGGCCAGCTCCATGCTCTCCAGCGCGTCGTCGAAGGTCTTTCCGAAGCGCGCGCGCAGCCGGTCGGCCTCGCTCAAGGGGATGACCTCGAAATCCTCCGGGCGCTTGTCGCTGCCGGCCTGGAACACCGTCATGCTCTGCGTGCGCAGGTCGATGATGCCGCCGAACTGCTTGCCCTGGCCCACCGGCCAGGTCATGGGGCAGCACGGCATGCCCAGCTCGCGCTCGACCTCGTCCAGGATGTCCAGCGGGTCGCGCACCTCGCGGTCCATCTTGTTGACGAAGGTGATGATGGGCGTGTCGCGCTGGCGGCAGACCTCGATCAGGCGGCGCGTCTGGGTTTCCACGCCGTTGGCGGCGTCGATCACCATCAGCGCCGAATCGACGGCCGTGAGCACGCGGTAGGTGTCTTCGGAGAAGTCCTTGTGGCCCGGCGTGTCCAGCAGGTTGACCACATGGTCGCGGTAGCTCATCTGCATCACCGACGAGGCCACCGAGATGCCGCGCTGCTTCTCGATCTCCATCCAGTCCGACGTGGCATGCCGGCTGGCCTTGCGGCCCTTCACGGCGCCGGCGATCTGGATGGCGCCCGAGAACAGCAGCAGCTTTTCCGTCAGCGTGGTCTTGCCCGCGTCGGGGTGGGAGATGATGGCAAAGGTGCGGCGGCGCCGCGTTTCGGAAGCGTAGGACACGAGGGACGAAAAAACGGTGGGAGGGTGAGCGCCTTGGCGACCGGGTGGCCGCGCGGCCATCGCCGGCCAGGGTGGGCCGCGCACTGCGCGCACCCGGCGCGGTACGGCGGCCAAAGGCGCGATTCTACGGACCGCGGCAAAGGCGACCGTTGGGGCTTGCCGTGCCGGGGTGCGGGGCCCTGTCCGCGCCGCGGGCCAAACTGCCCGCCATGGATGCGGGACGGTGCCTGCGCCTGCTGCCGCAGCCATCCGTCCGTGGCCGAGGGCACGGCAGCGTTCGCTCTGGCGCTGCGCCTGCGCCGGGTGGGGCGTTTATAATCCGCGCTCTTTCCCGAGGAGCGTTGCAGCGCCCCGGCCCACGAGGCCGGCGGGCGTGAGGCTCGGGAAACCGGGCCAGCGGCAGCCGCTTGCAGCGCCCGCCCGTGCAACGACGCTCATCCACCTGGCGTGCGATGGGCGAGCATTCAAACCCTTGCCTTCTCCGTCGTGCGGCCGGTGGTGTTTCCACACCCCCTGGAGCTTTCCATGAACGTCCGCAACCCCTCCCTCTCTCCGGCCGACAGCGCCATCGCCGATATTTCTCTGGCCGACTGGGGCCGCAAGGAAATCGCCATCGCCGAGACCGAGATGCCTGGCCTGATGGCGATCCGCGAGGAATTCGCCGCGGCCCAGCCCCTGAAGGGCGCGCGCATCACCGGTTCGCTGCACATGACCATCCAGACGGCCGTGCTGATCGAGACGCTCAAGGCCCTGGGCGCCGACGTGCGCTGGGCCTCGTGCAACATCTTCTCCACCCAGGACCACGCGGCTGCAGCCATCGCCGCCGGCGGCACGCCGGTGTTCGCCATCAAGGGCGAGTCGCTGGAAGACTACTGGGACTACACGCACCGCATCTTCGACTTCGGCCCCAAGGGCAGCGAGGCCGAAGGCCCGAACATGATCCTGGACGACGGCGGCGACGCCACGCTGCTGATGCACCTGGGCCAGCGCGCCGAGAAAGATGCGTCGCTGGTGGCCGGCAACGGCGCCAGCGAGGAAGAGCGCATCCTGTTCGCCGCCATCCGCAGGAAGCTGGCCGAAGACGCCACCTGGTACAGCCGCAAGAGCGCACAGATCATCGGCGTGACGGAAGAAACCACCACCGGCGTGCACCGCCTGAACGAGATGTCGGCCAAGGGCACGCTGCTGTTCCGCGCCATCAACGTGAACGACTCGGTCACCAAATCCAAATTCGACAACCTGTACGGCTGCCGCGAATCGCTGGTGGACGGCATCAAGCGCGCCACCGACGTGATGATCGCCGGCAAGGTGGCGCTGGTGGCCGGCTACGGCGACGTGGGCAAGGGCTGCGCCCAGGCGCTGGCGGCCCTGCGTGCCCAGGTGTGGGTGACCGAGATCGACCCGAGCAACGCCCTGCAGGCCGCGATGGAAGGCTACAAGGTCGTGACGATGGAATACGCCGCCGACAAGGCCGACATCTTCGTGACCACCACCGGGATCAAGGACGTGATCCGCCACGAGCACATGG
>JAEWLO010000465.1 GCA_023457475.1 Pseudomonadota bacterium
GTCCACACCCTCGAACAGGCCCGCGCGGTCAGCGCGGCGCTGCTGGAGGGTGGGCTGCCGGCGATCGAGCTGACGCTGCGTACGCCGGTGGCGATGGAGGCGCTGGCAATGTTGAAGCGCGAGCTGCCGGATGTGGTGGTGGGTGCGGGCACGGTGCTGACGGTGGAGCAGATGCAGCAGGCCATCGATGCGGGTGCGGATTTTCTGGTGACGCCGGGGACGCCGGCTCACATGGCCGATGCATTGGCGGCGGCTCCGCTGCCGGTGGTGCCGGGTGCGGCGTCGCCGACGGAACTGCTGGCGCTTTATGCGCGGGGCTTCCGGGTGTGCAAGCTGTTCCCGGCTTCGGCCGTGGGCGGGCTGGCGATGATCAAGGGACTGGCAGGGCCGATTCCGGACCTGAAGCTGTGCCCGACCGGGGGCATTACTGAAACCACTGCGGCGGAATACCTCGAGCAGAAGAACGTGGTCTGCATCGGCGGTTCGTGGATGGTGCCCAACGCCTGGATCGAGCACGGCGAATGGGACAAGGTGCGCGATAGCGCCGCCGGCGCGGCGAACATCGTGGCCCGCGTTCGCGCCGCCTGAAGCACCGAGCGTAGAGCCACGCACTGCGTGGCTTCGCAGACCCCGAGTACGCGCGCGGTTACAAGGGCCGCGCGGGATCCACCAGGCCGTACTGGCTCGCCATGCGGGCCAGTGCGATGTTGTCCTGGATGCCCATCTTCTCGAAGAGCCGGGCCTTGTGGGTGTTCACGGTTTTTGCGCTGAGGCTCAGCCGCTTGGCGATGTCTTCCTGGCGCAGGCCCTGGGTCAGCAGCAGCGCGACTTCCAGCTCGCGCGGAGACAGCGAGTCGAACGGCGACTGGGTGCCTTCCACGTTGGACAGTGCCAGGTTCTGGGCGATGCTGCTGCCGAGATAGCGCCGGCCCAGTGCGGCGTCGCGCACCGCGCGCAGCAGTTCCTGGGCATCGCAGGCCTTGCCGATATAGCCGGAGGCCCCGGCTTCCAGCAGGCGCTTGGGCATCGGGCCGTCTTCCAGCACCGAGACAATGACCACCCGCGTGCCGTGGTCGCCGCGGATCACCCGCTCGGTGACTTCCATGCCGCTGACGCCGGGCAGGTGGAGATCGCACAGCACCACGTCGGGGCGAAGCTGGCGGATGTCGGGCAATGCGTCTTCGCCGGATTCAGCTTCGCCCACGACCTCGATGTCGGTCTCATTGGACAGGATCATCTTCATGCCGGTTCGCACCAGGGCATGGTCGTCCACCAGATACACTCGAATCGTCATCAACGCACCCTTGGTCAAACACTGCATTCGGCGGCAAGCCTAGCCGCGGGATATGGCGATAACAAGGAACGAAATGCCCGATCCGCGCGTTCTGGACACGGCATCACATACCGGTTTCGCGCTCAATCGGGAAAGCCTTTGATACCAAGCCTTACCGGTTGACCGTGTCTATCGAAACCGCGCGGTCCCCCACCGCATTCATGCCGTTTCCGGCCCACCTGCTCCCCGGGTGGACCCGTGCCGGCGCCGCCAGGGATGACGGCGTCGGAACATCACAAGGAAACACCCTACCACCCAAACCAGTGCGGCACACCATCCGCCGAGGATGTCGGAGGGGTAATGCACACCCAGATAGACGCGCGACAGGCTGACGGCACCGGCGAACAGGACGCCGCCGATCAGCGCGGGCCAGCGCCAGCGGGTGTTCCAGGCCAGCAGGATGACCACGGCCGCCAGGGTGGCCGAGCCCATGGCATGACCGCTGGGGAAGCTGTAAGTACTTTCCGGCGCAATGGATTCCCAGAGGCTGGGGCGGTCGCGCTGGAAGAACTGCTTGCTGCCCAGGTTGAGCAGGGCCGAGCCGATGAAGCTGAGGGCGGCGAAGGACGCCTCGCGCCAGCGCCGGAAAGCCAGCAGGGCCAGCACGATCAGGATGTCGGCCGGAATGACGCCCCACTGGTAACCGACCTTCGAGATGAACACGAAGAACGCATCCAGGCCTGGACTGGACACCGCATGCATCTTCCACAGCAGCGGCGCGTCGAAATGGAACTCCTCGAATTCATGCACTTCATCGGCCAGCGCCACGAACGCTGCCAATGGCAGCAGCACCCCGATGAACAACAGAACGAAACGCCAGGCATTGCGCCCCATCCAGTGCCGGAAGCCGGCCGCCGCCTCGGGCGCGCCAAGGACGGTGGGCTTATCCTGCGCTTCGGACATAGGTACGTTCGACGTACTCGTCGATCAGCGTCACGAAGTCCTGGGCGATGTTCTCGCCACGCAGGGTGACGGACTTCTCGCCATCCACGAAAACCGGAGCGGACGGCGCTTCGCCGGTGCCAGGCAGGGAGATGCCGATGTTGGCGTGGCGCGATTCGCCCGGACCGTTGACCACACAGCCCATCACCGCGAGCGTCATGTTCTCCGCGCCGGGGTGATGCACCTTCCAGACCGGCATCTTCTCGCGCACGTGGTTCTGCACCACCTTGGCCAGTTCCTGGAAGAACTCGGAGGTGGTGCGGCCGCAGCCCGGGCAGGCGGTGACCAGCGGGGTGAAGGCACGCTGGCCGGTGGTCTGCAGCAGTTCCTGGGCGACAATCACTTCCTGCGTGCGCGACTGGCCCGGTTCGGGCGTCAGCGAAATGCGGATGGTGTCGCCGATGCCTTCCTGCATCAGCACCGACAGGGCGGCCGCGGAGGCCACGATGCCCTTGCTGCCAATACCGGCTTCGGTCAGGCCCAGATGCAGGGCGAAGTCCGAGCGCTGGGCAAGATCGCGATAAACCGCGATCAGTTCCTGCACGCCGCTGACCTTCGCCGACAGCACGATGCGGTCGCGCGGCAGGCCGAGTTCCACGGCGGTATGGGCCGAATCCAGCGCGGAACGGATCAGCGCCTCGCGCAGCACGCGGCCGGCGTCCCAGGGCTTCTCGCGCTCGTTGTTCTCGTCCATCAGCCGTGCGGCGAGCGACTGGTCCAGCGAGCCCCAGTTGGCCCCGATCCGCACCGGCTTGTTGTAGCGGATGGCAAACTCGATCAGCTGCGCGAACTGGGTGTCCTTCTTCTTGCCGAAGCCGACGTTGCCCGGGTTGATGCGGTACTTGGCCAGGGCTTCGGCGCAGGCCGGCTCCTGGGTCAGCAACTGGTGGCCGTTGTAGTGGAAATCGCCGATCAGCGGGACATCGATGCCCATCATCCGCAGCTTCTCCACGATGCGCGGAATGGCGGCCGCCGATTCGGGATTGTTGACCGTAAGCCGCACCATTTCCGACCCCGCGCGCCAGAGCTCGGCCACCTGCTTCACGCTGGAGGCCACGTCGGCGGTGTCGGTGTTGGTCATCGACTGCACCACCACGGGGCGGCCACCGCCCACCACCACCCCGCCGATAGTGACGGCCTGGGTCTGGCGGCGGTTCCACACGGTGGAATCGGAGGGTTCGGTCGGTCTGGAGACGGCGTCGTGCATGCCCCATTTTACGCTGCGCCATGGCCAATGGCGCACTCCCATTCATCCGCCGGCGGGCAAATCCGCTCGATGCGGCCGATTGTCGCAGGCAGCCGGACGCGCCAGCGCATACGATGGTGCGACATGACCGGTACCGACGCCCCCTTCCTCCGCACTCTGTGCAGCCTGCGCTGGCTGGCCGTGGCCGGCCAGGCCGCCACTATCCTGGTGGCCAGCTGGGTGCTGGGGCTGGAACTGCCGCAGGTCCCGCTGTGGTCGGGCGTGGTCGCGCTGGCCCTGTTCAACGTCTACGCCCAGCTGCGCGTGCAGGACGAGGACAACACCGCCCCGGCCACCGCGTTCTGCCACATCCTGGTGGACGTGACCGTGCTCACCTGGATGGTGGGCTGGAGCGGTGGCGTGGCCAATCCGTTCGGCTCGCTGTTCCTGATCCTGATTGCGTTGGCCGCGCTGGCGCTGCCGGCGCGCTGGACCCTGGCGGTGGCCGCGGCCTGCCTGATCGGGTACGCGGTCAGCGGCGTGTTCGGGCTGCCTCTCCCGAACGGTTACTTCACTGCGATGGACCTGCACCAGTGGGGCGTGGTCGCCAACTTCCTGCTGTCGGCCGCCGTGGTCCTGGCCTTTTCGACCCGGCTGGCCATCGCCCTGCGGCGGCGCGAGCACGAACTGGCCCTGCTGCGCGAGCGCTTCGCGCGCAACGAAGGCATCGTGGCGCTGGCCACCCACGCGGCCTCGGTGGCGCACGAACTGAACACTCCGCTGGCCACCATGACCCTGCTTGCCGACGACATCGCCGAACAGAGCGGCAACGACGAGGTCCGCGAGGACGTGGACACGTTGCGGGAACTGCTGGTGCAGTGCCGGGAGCGCGTGCTGGCGCTGGCCCGGCCGGCCGCCGGCCAGACCCCGGGCCGCGATGCGGTCACACTGCCCCAGGTGCTGGAACAGTGGCACCTGGTGCGCCCGACCATCGCCCTGAACCGTAACGACGACGCGCCGCTGCAGCTGCCGCTCGATCCGGGCATCGGCCACCTGCTGATGGTGCTGCTCAACAATGCCGCCGACGCCGGCGAGCAGGCGCAGCGCCCTCAGGTGGACCTGACCCTGCGCATCGAGGGCGATGATCTCATCGGTGAAGTGCGCGACTACGGGCGCGGCTTCGACGCACGCCAGGCGGTACTGCCCGGCACGCTGTTCAGCAGCGGCAAGTCCCAGGGCATGGGCGTCGGCCTGGCCCTTTCCCATGCCACCATCGAGCGCCTGGACGGCGAGCTGTGGATGCGGCCGGCCCACGGGGCCGGGACCCGCGTCGGCTTCCGCCTGCCCCTGGCCGCCCAGGAGACCCCTGCATGACCCTCCCTACCCTGCCCGCCGCCCACCATGGCCTGCTGGTCGACGATGACGAACTGTATCTGCGCACCCTGCAGCGCAGCCTGGCCCGCAAAGGCCTGGAAACGATGACGGCCAGCGACATCGCCTCGGCGCTGGTGCTGGCACGGCAGCAACCGCCGGCGTTCGCGCTGATCGACCTGAAGCTCGGCTCGGAATCCGGGTTGGCCCTGATCCAGCCGCTGCGCGCACTCCGCGAAGACATGCGGATCCTGCTGGTGACCGGGTATGCCAGCATCGCCACCGCGGTGGAGGCCATCAAGCTGGGTGCCGATGATTATCTGCCCAAGCCTGCCACGGTACCGATGATCCTGCGCGCATTGGGCGAGGAAGACGACGGCCCGGCCGACGATGGCGAGATGGAACCGCCGGATGCGATGACCCCGATCAGCCGCCTGCAGTGGGAACACATCCAGCAGGCGATGCACGAGACCGGCGGCAACGTGTCAGCGGCCGCACGCCTGCTCGGCATGCACCGGCGCTCACTGCAGCGCAAGCTGGCCAAGCGGCCCAGCCCGGAACGCGATCCGAGCCGGTGACGCGGTAGTGCCCGCCCCG
>JAEWLO010000466.1 GCA_023457475.1 Pseudomonadota bacterium
GCGTGGGGCGGGGCGAGCCCCGCCCTACCGGGGGGGCAAGCAACCGTTTGGGTGGAACGGTGAGGGGTGTGCGTGGGGCGGGGCGAGCCCCGCTCTACCGGGGGGGCAGGCAACCGTTTGGGTGGAACGGTGGGGCGATCGGCCGGGGAGAGCCTGGCGCTACGCGGGTGCGGAGTGGGTGAGGAGGAAGGACAGGGCCGGAGCGCAGGGCTGTTCTCCCTTCAGGCTGAGCAGGTCGTCGGCGCGGGTGCGGCCGAGGTTGAGTGCGGCGACCGGGAGGCCGGCCTTGGCCGCCGCCTGCACGAAGCGGAAGCCGGAATAGACCATCAGCGAGGAGCCGACCACGAGCACGGCGTCGCTGCGCTGGAGGTGCTGGTGCACGGCTTCCACACGCTCGCGCGGCACGCTTTCGCCGAAGAAGACGACGTCCGGCTTGAGGATGCCACCGCATTCGGGGCACGCCGGCACCTGGAAGCGGCTGAAGTCCACGCCCTCCAGGTCGGCGTCGCCGTCCGGGGCCTGCGCGGCATCCAGCCGTTCCCAGCCGGGGTTGTGGGCCAACAGCGCGTGCTGGAAATCGGCACGCGGGCTGCGGGTTTCACAACCCATGCAGCGCACCTGGTCGAGGCGGCCGTGGAGGTCGATGACGTTCCGGCTGCCGGCGCGCTGGTGCAGGCAGTCCACGTTCTGGGTGAGCAGCACTTCCACCTTGCCCTGCCCTTCCAGTGCCGCGAGGGCGGTGTGGGTGCCATTGGGGTGGGCCTCGCCGAAGCGCGGCCAGCCGAGCAGGCTGCGCGCCCAGTAGCGCTGGCGGGTGGCCGGCTGGCCCATGAAGTCCTGGTAGTTCACCGGCGGGGTGCGCTTCCACTGGCCGTCGGCATCGCGGTAATCCGGAATGCCCGAATCGGTGCTGCAGCCGGCCCCGGTCAGGACGAACAGGCGGCGGGCGCGGTGGATGAACTCGGCAAGGGGCGGTGACATGGAAAGCAGATGGGGGCTCAAGGCCCCCATCGCAATTGCCGGTTCAGGGACCGGCGATGTCGGCCGGCAACGCCGGCACGGCGGTGGGGTGGTGGTTCTCGTCCAGCGCGATCATCACGAAGTGGCCGCGCGTGCACAGCTTGCGCTCGCCGGTGTGCAGGTCCTCGGCGATCAGCTCCACTTCCACCTTCATCGAACTGCGGCCCACTTCGACGATGCGGCCGACGGTTTCCACCATCTGGCCCACGGTGATCGGCAGCTTGAAGTCGACCTGGTCGGAGCGGGCGGTGACCACGGCGCGGCGCGAGTAACGGGCCGCAGCGAGGAAGGCCGCCTTGTCCATCCACGCCAGCGCCTGGCCACCGAACAGGGTGCCCATGTGGTTGGTGTGGTTGGGGAAGACGATCTCGGCCATGCGCACTTCGGTGGGCGGGACGATGTCGGCGGGAGCGGTCATGTGGGGTGGCCGTGTGAAGGAGGGTCGGCGCGGATGATACGGCACCGGCGGTGATGCGGCCGCATGAAACGAAAAACCCCGGCACTGCCGGGGTTTTCGTGGAAGCGACGACTGAACTCAGAAGTTCATGTCGAAGGCGACTTCGCCCTGCACGCCCACCTGGTAGGCCGAGGGGCGGCGTTCGAAGAAGTTGGTCAGCTCCTGCACGTCCTGCAGTTCCATGAACGGCAGCGGGTTGCGCACGTTGTACTTCTTTTCCATGCCGAGGCGGTGGAAGTGGTTGTCGGCGCAATGCTGCAGGTACTGGCGCATGTCGCGGGTGGAAATGCCGGCCACGCCGCCGGACAGCACGTCCTCGGCGAACTGCACTTCGCATTCGATCGCTTCGGCCAGCATGTCATAGACCTGCTGCTTCATTTCGTCGTCGAACAGGTCCGGCTCTTCCTCGCGGATGACGTCCACGCACTCGAAGGCGAAGTCCATGTGGGCGCTTTCGTCGCGGAACACCCAGTTGGTGCCCGAGGCCAGGCCGTTGAGCAGGCCACGCGAACGGAAGTAGTACACGTAGGCGAACGCGGCGAAGAAGAACAGGCCTTCGATGCAAGCGGCGAAGCAGATCTGGTTGAGCAGGAACTGGCGGCGCTGTTCGCGGGTTTCGATGCGGGTGAGACCCTGGATGGAGTCGATCCACTTGAAGCAGAAGTCGGCCTTCTTCTTGATCGAGTCGATGTTCTCCACCGCCGAGAACGCCTTGGCGCGTTCTTCCGGATCCGGCAGGTAGTTGTCGAGCAGGGTCAGGTAGAACTGCACGTGCAGCGCTTCTTCGTACAGCTGGCGCGAGAGGTACATGCGCGCCTCGGGCGCGTTGAGGTGCTGGTACAGGTTCAGCACCAGGTTGTTGGAGACGATCGAGTCGCCGGTGGCGAAGAACGCAACCAGGCGGTGGATCAGGTGGCGCTCACCCGGCGACATCTTGGTGTGCAGGTCGCTGATGTCGATCTGGAAGTTGATTTCTTCCACGGTCCAGGTGTTCTTGATCGCGTTGCGATACATGTCATAGAACTGCGGGTAGCGCATGGGGCGCAGGGTCAGTTCAAAACCGGGATCGAGCAGCATCTGCTTGGGGGTGTCGGCCATGGTGATTCCTTGAGAATGATGCAGCCGGGCAAGGCCCGGCTCTACGGCGTTGCGTCGCGATACGGTGCGGACCCCGGATGGGGTCCGCACCTCACGATTATTGGCAGGCCTCGCAGGCTTCCGGGTTTTCCAGCGAGCAGGCGATGGCCTCTTCCGGGCTGAACACCTTCTCCGGCGCGGCGGTGGCGGTGTGGCTGATCGTGGTCTTGGCGATCTTGGTGGCCGGACGCGAACGCAGGTAATACGTGGTCTTGATGCCCTGCTTCCAGGCGTACATGTACATGGAGGACATCGCGCCGATGTTCGGGCTTTCCATGAACAGGTTGAGCGAGGCGGACTGGTCGATGAACGCGCCACGGTCGGCGGCCATGTCGATCAGCGAGCGCATCGGCAGTTCCCACGCGGTGCGGTAGACCTGGCGCAGGCTTTCCGGGATCTGCGCGATGCCCTGGATCGAGCCTTCGGCCATCTTGATGGTGTCGCGCATTTCCGGGGTCCAGTGACCGAGCTTCTTCAGCTCGTTCACCAGGTAGCGGTTCACCTGCAGGAAGTCGCCCGAGAGCGTTTCGCGCTTGAACAGATTGGACACCTGCGGTTCCACGCACTCGTAGCAGCCGGCGATGGAGGCGATGGTGGCGGTCGGGGCAATGGCGATGATCAGCGAATTGCGCAGGCCGTGTTCCTTGATGCGGGCACGCAGGGCGTCCCAGCGCGCGCCGTCTTCCGGCACCACGTTCCAGGCGTCGAACTGCAGTTCGCCACCGGCGGCACGGGTGTCGTTGAACGACGGGTGCTTGCCGCGTTCCTGCGCCAGTTCGACCGAGGTCTCCAGGGCGTGGAAGTAGATGGTCTCGGCGATCTTCTTCGACAGCGCGCGGGCTTCGGCGCTGTCGAACGGCAGGCGCTTGCGGAAGAACACGTCCTGCAGGCCCATGCAGCCCAGGCCGACCGGACGCCAGCGCATGTTGGCGCGGCGGGCGGTTTCGATCGGGTAGAAGTTCAGGTCGATGACGCGGTCGAGCTGGCGCACGGCGAGGCGCACGGTTTCGGCCAGCTTCTCGTAGTCGAACTCGTTGTGCTCGTCGAAGTGGTTGCCCAGGTTGATCGAACCCAGGTTGCACACGGCGGTTTCATCGTTGGAGGTGACCTCCAGGATTTCGGTGCACAGGTTGGACAGGTGGATCACGTTGCCCGGACGCAGGGTCTGGTTGCTGGCGCGGTTGCACTTGTCCTTGAAGGTCATCCAACCGTTGCCGGTCTCGGCCAGGGTACGCATCATGCGCGAGTACAGCTTGCGCGCGGAGATGGTGCGGTTGGCCTTGCCCTGGGCTTCGGCCTGCAGGTAGGCCTGCTCGAAGGCTTCGCCGAACAGGTCGGTGAACTCCGGCACGACGCGCGGATCGAACAGCGACCATTCCTGGTCGGCTTCAACGCGCTTCATGAACAGGTCCGGCACCCAGTTGGCCAGATTCAGGTTGTGCGCACGACGCGACTCGTCGCCGGTGTTGTCACGCAGCTCCAGGAAGTCCTCGATGTCGGCGTGCCAGGTTTCCAGGTACACGCAGGCCGCGCCCTAGCGCTTGCCGCCCTGGTTCACCGCCGCGACGGAGGAGTCCATGGTCTTCAGCCACGGCACGATGCCGTTGGAGTGGCCGTTGGTGGACTTGATCAGCGAGCCGCGCGAACGCACGCGGGTGTAGCTGACGCCGATGCCGCCGGAGAACTTCGACAGCTGGGCGATGTCGCCATACTTGGAATAGATGGATTCCAGCGAGTCCTGCGGCGAGTCCAGCAGGAAGCACGAGGACAGCTGCTCGTGGGTGGTGCCGGAGTTGAACAGGGTCGGGCTGGACGGCAGGTAGTCCAGGTTGCCCATGCGCTTGTACAGCGCCAGGGTTTCCGGCACGTCCTCGCTCAGCGCGCTGGCGATGCGCAGGAAGAACTGCTGCGGGGTCTCGATGACCTTGCGGGTATGCGGGTGGCGCAGCAGGTAACGGTCGTACAGGGTACGCAGACCGAAGTAGTCGAAGTTCAGGTCCAGCGAGATGTCGATGGCATCGTTGAGCTTGCGCGCGTTGGTCTGCACGAAGTTCAGCAGGCGGTCGTTGATCAGGCCCACTTCGTGGCCACGACCGACCGACTGCGAGAAGGCATGGATTTCCTGCCCGGACACTTCCTTGGCGATGTAGTTGGCCAGCAGGCGCGCGGCCAGGCGGCCGTACTCGGGTTCTTCACCGATCAGCAGGGCGGCGGTGCGGATGGACAGCTCGTCCAGCTCCTGCGTGGTGGCCCCGTTGTACAGGCCGGAAATGGTACGGGTGGCCACGCGCATCGGATCCACCGCGTGCAGGCCTTCGGCCGAACGCTGCACCGCGCGCACGATCTTGTTCAGGTCCACCAGTTCGGTCGACCCGTTGCGCTTGGTCACGCTCATCGTGTTCGAGGTCGGCGGCGAGGTCAGCAGGAACTCGCTTTCCTTCTTCTCGATGGTGGCGGCGCTGGATTCGGTGCTCACGGCGGTGTCCTCTTGGCGTGATATGGGGCTGGGCACTAACTGTGGTCGTCTGCCTGACAGGCAACGGACCGGTGCGCACGGAGGCTCAGGGTGGCAGATGGGCGTCTCAAGGGCCGCGACAGACGCTGGCTCCCCGGTACGCCGGTCATCTCCCCCCGGAGATTGTCGCGACCGGCACCGTCTGCTCTGGCAGGCGGGGCATCGGGAAGCACGATCCGGCTTCCCTGGCGATTCCCCGACTTGGGGTCGGTCGAACCGCCAGCCACAAGATAGTGGGGGTCCTATGGATCGTCAACGCTAAATGTAGGAAAAGTGACCAATCCCTTGTGGCATAAGGA
>JAEWLO010000467.1 GCA_023457475.1 Pseudomonadota bacterium
GCGCTCGATCATGGCCGGGACCTGTTCGCTCTGGTCCGGGTGGACCATGAACACGACTTCGTAATGACGACTCATGTGTATATACCTTTCGGATGTGGCCCTGATGGGCCGGACAGCCCCCCGCAGGTGAACGCGGTGGGGCAAGGGTTCCCGCCGAGGATCAGGCAGGAAGCCGCGCATTATGGCAGCGCGCAGGCGTTCGGGCAAGCCAGACCGGGCGCTCCGCCCAATCTGAACACGGATCAGGCTTTGTCGGGCTCGGTGGTGAAGCTCTCGCCACACCCGCACTCGGCGGTGGCGTTCGGATTCCTGAACGTGAACGTCTCGCTCAGGCCCTGCTTGCCGAAGTCGATCTCGGTGCCGTCCACCAGCCCCAGGCTGGCTGCGTCCACGTAGATGCGCACCCCATCCTGCTCGAACACAGTGTCGCCCTCGCGCTCGTCGCGGGCCAGGTCCGTCACGTGGCCCCAGCCCGAGCAGCCGGTGCGGGTCACGCCGAAGCGCAGGCCGAGCGCGCCCGGGGTCTGGGCGACGAACTTCTGCACGCGGGCGAAGGCAACGGGGGTAAGGCTTACGGCCATGACAGGGGACTCCAGCAGATGGGTTTCATTATAGGTCCACCGCCCCGCCAGAAATGCCTCGCAAGCGGAACGCTGCAACCGTTAAACTTCCTGTTCAGAGATCGAGTCGATCAACAGAGGATTCAAGTCATGACGGTGGTCAGCGTTGAACATGCGCTTGCCGGGAAGATCCCGGAAGGCGGCGAGGCAACAGTACGGGGCTGGGTGCGCACGGTGCGCGGGTCTGCGGCGCTGGCCTTCGTCAATGTGACCGACGGCTCCTGCTTCGCCCCCATCCAGGTGGTGGTCGGCGACACCCTCTCCAACTTCGACGCGGTCAAGGCCCTCACCCCCGGCTGCTCGCTGATCGCGCGCGGCACCCTGGTGAAGTCGCAGGGCAAGGGCCAGTCCTTCGAGATCCAGGCCAGCGAGATCGAGATCGTCGGCCTGGTCGAGGACCCCCTCACCTACCCGATCCAGCCCAAGCCGATGTCGGCGGAGTTCCTGCGTGAAGTGGCGCACCTGCGCCCGCGCACCAACCTGTTCGGCGCGGTGACCCGCATCCGCAACTGCCTGGCCCAGGCCGTGCACCGGTTCTTCCACCAGAACGGCTTCAACTGGATCAGCACCCCGATCATCACCACGTCCGACGCCGAAGGCGCGGGACAGATGTTCCGGGTCTCCACGCTGGACATGGTCAACCTGCCGCGCAACGACAAGGGTGAAGTCGATTTCAGCCGCGATTTCTTCGGCAAGGAAACCTTCCTCACCGTGTCCGGCCAGCTGAACGTCGAGGCCTACTGCCTGGCGCTGAGCAAGGTGTATACGTTCGGCCCGACCTTCCGCGCCGAGAACTCCAACACCACGCGCCATCTGGCCGAGTTCTGGATGATCGAGCCGGAAATCGCCTTCGCCGACCTGGCCGAAGACGCGCGCCTGGCCGAGCAGTTCCTGAAGTACCTGTTCCGCGCGGTGCTCGACGAGCGCGCCGATGACCTGGCCTTCCTGGCCGAGCGCGTGGACAAGAACGCGATCACCAAGCTGGAAGGCTTCATCAACGCGCCATTCGAGCAGATCGACTACACCGAAGCGGTAAAGCTGCTGCAGAACTCGGGGAAGAAGTTCGATTTCCCGGTCGAATGGGGCCTGGACCTGCAGACCGAGCACGAGCGCTGGCTGACCGAGGAACACATCGGCCGCCCGGTGGTGGTCACGAACTACCCCGAGCACATCAAGGCGTTCTATATGCGCCTGAACGACGACGGCAAGACCGTGGCCGCGATGGATGTGCTGGCCCCGGGCATCGGCGAGATCATCGGCGGCAGCCAGCGCGAAGAGCGCCTGGACGTGCTGGACGCGCGCATGGCGCAGTTCGGCCTGGACCCGGCGCACTATGGCTGGTACCGCGACTTCCGCCGCTACGGTTCGGTGCCGCACGCGGGCTTCGGGCTGGGCTTCGAGCGCCTGGTGGTGTACGTGTGCGGGCTGGGCAACATCCGCGACGCCATTCCCTACCCGCGCGCACCGGGCAGCGCCGAGTTCTGATCCCGGGGCTGCCAGACTGATCACGGAGGCCACACCATGACCGTGTTCTTCGCGCTGTGCTTCGTCGGCGTGGCGATTGCCGGGTTCAGTGCCTTCGTGATCTTCTGGCCGCTGACCCTGATCCACATCCGCGACCGCCACCCTGCGCTTGCCGACCGTTTCGGCAGCGGCGCGTTCCTGGACCCCGGCGCGCTGCGCTGGCTGCTGGAGCGCGACTACCGGCAGACCCCCGACCGCTCGCTGTCGGGCCTTGCGACGCCGGCCTGGCTGTCGCTGCTCACCTTGCAGGCCGGACTGGGCATGGCCGCCCTGCTCTGGCTGCTTTCCCTGGTACTGACATGAACGACATTTCCGCCGTACGCGATTCCTGGTGGCTGGCCAGCCTGGGCAACACCCTGATCTGGGCCCGTCTGCGCATTCGTGCCGCCGGCACCGCCGAGGTACTGGACAGCGACGGCAACACGCTCAGCTACGACAGCGAGGACACCGCCCGCGCGCAGTTGTTCGATGCCGAGTTCGTCGAGTTTGACGGGCTGGACGAGGAGGACGCGCTGGTGCGCGGCTTCAGCCTGCACGAGGTGCAGCCGCCGCAGGCGGCCGACGATGAAGGCCTGCGCGGACACATGGTGCAGAGTCTGGGCCGGCGCGCCTGAGCCGCGATGTTCATTCCGTCCTCCTTCGCGGCGTCCGATCCGGTCTGGCTGGACCGGCTAATGGCGCGCGATGCCTTCGTCACCGTGGTGACTACGGGCGCTGACGGTCTGCCGCAGGTCACCCTGCTTCCGGTGGTCTACCGGCGCGACGCGGACGGCATCCTGGTCGAAGGGCACTGGGCGAAAGCCAACCCGCAGGCCGGTCATGCCGGACCTGCGCTGATGCTGGTGCATGGCCCGCATGCCTACGTGTCGCCCGGCTGGTACCCGGACAAGGTCAGTGCCAGCCGCGTGCCGACCTGGAACTACGCCGCCGCCGAACTCCGGGGCACGCTGGAGCCGGTGACCGACCCCGCCGCGCTGATGGACATGCTCGACCGGCTCAGCGCCGTCAATGAAGCCGCCATCGGCGGCGACTGGCAGCTGGACCGCGAGGACCCGCGGCAGACCGCACTGCTCCGAGGCATCATCGGCTTCCGCTTCCGCCCGCAGCAGGTGCAGGTCAAGCTCAAGCTCAGCCAGAACCATCCGGAGGCGAACCAGGTATCGGTGATCGATGCCCTCGACGCCGATGGCTCCCCCGCTTCCCTCGAACTGGCGCAGTGGATGCGCCAGGTCCGTGCCCGGCCCGTCAGCGACGGCTGAGCCCCTGTTTCCCGCGACGACGCGCCCGGACCGGCCGCGCCTTGCCCCCACCTGACGTCAGGGACCCCCGCCTCATGAAAGATATCGTCAAGCTGCTGCAGAACAACCGCGACTGGGCCGACCGGATCGAAAAGGAAGATCCCGAGTTCTTCGCCCAGCTCGCGCAACAGCAGCATCCCGAATACCTGTGGATCGGCTGCTCCGATTCGCGCGTGCCGGCCAATCAGATCATCGGCATGGCCCCGGGCGAGGTGTTCGTACACCGCAACATCGCCAACGTGGTGGTGCATACCGACCTGAACTGCCTGAGCGTCATCCAGTACGCGGTGGACCAGCTCAAGATCAAGCACATCCTGATCGTCGGTCACTACGGCTGCGGCGGCGTGCATGCCAGCCTCAACAACGTGCGCGTCGGTCTGGCCGACAACTGGCTGCGCCATGTCAGCGACGTGGCGCAGAAGCACGCCGCGATTCTCGACGCGATCGACGACCCGGAGCTGAAGCACGCCCGCCTGTGCGAGCTGAACGTGATCGAACAGGTGGTCAATGCCTGCCGCTCCACCATCGTGCAGGATGCCTGGGCCCGCGGCCAGAAGCTGATGGTGCACGGCTGGGTGTACAGCCTGAAGGACGGCCGCGTGCGCGAAATGGGCATCGATGTCGGCGCACCGGAAGACCTCCAGCCGGCCTATGAAACAGCCCTGGCCCACGTGCCGCGCCGCGGCCGGCGCGACTGACCCTCACCTGCCACGGAGCGCCCCCATGCTCGCCTCGCCGATCAACCTGCACGCCTGGATCGAAGCCAACCGTCACCTGCTCAAGCCACCGGTGGGCAACAAGATGATCGAGAACGGCGACTTCATCATCATGGTGGTCGGTGGCCCCAACAGCCGCACCGACTTCCATTACGACGAAGGCCCGGAATGGTTCTACCAGCTGGAGGGCGAAATGACCCTCAAGGTGCAGGAGGACGGCCAGGTACGCGATATCCCCATCCGCGCCGGCGAGATCTTCCTGCTTCCGGCCGGCGTGCCGCACTCCCCGCGCCGCCCGGCCGGCGGCGTCGGCCTGGTGGTGGAGCGCAAACGGCTGCCGCACGAACGCGACGGCGTGATGTGGTTCTGCGAACGCTGCAACCACAAGCTGTACGAGGAATACTTCACGCTCGAGAACATCGAGACGGACCTGCCGAAGCTGTTCGCGCGCTACCAGGCCTCGGAAGACCTGCGCACGTGTGATGCGTGCGGTCATGTGGACCCCCTGCCCGGTTCCTGACCCTTCGGATTCATCCGAACCTCCGGGCGCGCGGATACACTGCGTATTCACAGACCCGAACCGCCGCCATGTCCGAGATTCTCAGCCGCTCCCACGCCGTTGCCCTGGACGCCGCCGATCCGCTGCGCGCCCAGCGCGGCGAATTCGTGTTCCCCCAGCACAACCACACCGACCAGACCTACTTCGTCGGCAATTCACTGGGCCTGCAGCCCCGCGCGGCCCGCGATGCAGTGCAGGAAGTGATGGACAAGTGGGGCGCGCTGGCGGTGGAAGGCCACTTCACCGGTGACACCCAGTGGCTGCGCTATCACCGCCTGGTCAACGCGCAGCTGGCGCGGGTGGTCGGCGCACTGCCCAGCGAAGTGGTCGCGATGAACACGCTGAGCGTGAATCTGCACCTGATGATGGTCAGTTTCTACCGCCCCACCGCGCAGCGGCCGGTGATCCTGATGGAGGCCGGCGCGTTCCCCACGGATCGCCACGCCGTCGAATCGCAGATCCGCTTCCACGGCTTCAACCCGGACACCGACCTGGTGGAAGTGCAGCCGGATGAACCCAACGGCACGATCTCGCAGGCCGCCATCGAACGCGCCATCGCCGAACACGGCCCGCGCCTGGCGCTGGTGCTGTGGCCGGGCGTGCAGTACCGCAGCGGCCAGGTGTTCGACCTGGATGCCATCACCCGCGCGGCGCGCCTGCAGGGAGCCAACGTGGGCTTCGACCTGGCCCACTCCGTGGGCAACGTGCCACTGCGCCTGCACGACGTTGCACCCGACTTCGCGGTGTGGTGCCACTACAAGTACCTCAACAGCGGTCCCGGTGCGGTGGCCGGCTGTTTCGTCCACGAACGCCACCACCGCGACACCTCGCTGCCGCGCTTTGCCGGCTGGTGGGGCCATGAGGAAGCCACCCGCTTCAAGATGGCCGCGCAGTTCGTGCCGGCGGTCGGAGCGGAAGGCTGGCAGCTGAGCAACCCGCCGGTGCTGGGCCTGGCCCCGTTGCGCGCGGCGCTGGACCTGGTCGACGCCGCCGGTGGCATGGAGGCATTGCGTGCCAAGTCGCTGCAACTTACCGGTCTGCTCGATACTTTGGTGCGCGCCCGCCTGGCCACCGTGCTGGAGGTGCTGACGCCGGCTGAGCCCGAACGACGCGGCTGCCAGCTTTCGCTGCGTGTGATCGGCGGACGCGACAAGGGCCGCAGCCTGTTCGAGTACCTGCAGACCGTGGGCGTACTCGGCGACTGGCGCGAACCCGACGTGATCCGCATTTCACCCACGCCGCTCTACAACCGCTACCTCGACCTGCACCACTTCGTCGAGGAAGTTGAATCCTGGGCTGGCCTGTAAGGCCCCCTCCCCCGCACGGACCCGCACTTGATCGCATCTGCACACCGCTCCCTGAGCATTATCGGCGCCGGCCTGGCCGGCTCGCTGCTGGCCATCCTGCTGTCGCGCCAAGGCTGGCGCATCACCCTGTACGAGCGCCGGGGCGACCCGCGCGTGAGCGACTACGAGTCGGGTCGTTCGATCAACCTGGCGCTGGCCGAGCGCGGGCGCAATGCGCTGCGTCAAGCCGGCGTCGAAGACGCCGTGATGGCCAAGGCGGTGATGATGCGCGGGCGCATGGTGCATCCGCGCGAAGGCGAACCACAGCTGCAGCGCTACGGCCGCGACGACAGCGAGGTGATCTGGTCGATCCATCGCAAGGACCTCAACCACACGCTGCTGCAGCTGGCCGAAGATGCCGGTGCCACCGTACATTTCCACAGGCGCCTGCATACGGTGGATTTCGATGCCGGCTACGCGCGCTTCATCGACGACCGCGACGACCAGCCGCACGACATCCGCTTCGACACGCTGATCGGGGCCGATGGAGCCGGCTCGGCGCTGCGCGCGGCGATGAACCGCAAACATCCGCTGGACGAGCGCATCGACTTCCTCGATCACTCCTACAAAGAACTGGAAATTCCACCGGCCGAGGACGGCAGCTTCCGGATCGAGGCCAATGCGCTGCACATCTGGCCGCGCGGCCACTACATGTGCATCGCGCTGCCGAATGACGAGGGCACCTTCACCGTCACCCTGTTCCTGCCCAACGAAGGCCACCCCAGCTTTGCGACCACGCGCACCGGAGCCGAGGCGGAAGCCCTGTTCGCCAGGGACTTCCCCGATGCCCTGCCGCTGATCCCGCACCTGCGCCGCGACTGGGAAGAACATCCGCCCGGCCTGCTGGGCACGCTGCACCTTCGCCAATGGCACCTGGACGGCCGCGCGGTGCTGATCGGGGATGCCGCGCACGCGATGGTGCCGTTCCACGGCCAGGGCATGAACTGCGCCTTCGAGGACTGCGTGGCCCTCGCCCGCCACCTGCAGGAACAGGATTCACTGCAGGCCGCCTTCGCCGCCTTCGAAACCGATCGCAAGCCGAACGCCGAAGCGATCCAGCAGATGGCACTGGAGAACTACGTGGAAATGCGCGACCGCGTGGCCGAGCCGGCGTTCCTGCTGCAGCGTGAACTCGAACAGCAGCTCCAGGCGCGCTGGCCGACCCGCTTCGTACCGCACTACACCATGGTGACTTTCCTGCACACACCGTATGCAGTCGCGTTGGAGCGCACCAACATCCAGAAGCGCATCCTGGAGGCCGCTACTGCCGGCTGTGCCAGCCTGGAGCACATCGACTGGGCCGCGCTGGAACGCGTGATCCATGCGCAGCTGCCGGTGCTGGAGGGCGCGCACTGATGGCCCAGGAAAGCTTCCTGTTCTACGACCTGGAAACCTTCGGCCAGGATCCCCGACGCACCCGCATCGCGCAGTTCGCCGCGATCCGCACCGATGCCGATCTGAATCAGATCGATGACCCGGTAAGCTTCTACGTGAAGCCGTCCGATGACCTGCTGCCGTCCCCGATCGCCACGTTGATCACCGCCATTACCCCGCAGCACGCGCTGACCGAGGGGGTATCCGAAGCTGAAGCCTTCGCGCGCATCAACGACCTGATGGCGCGCCCGGGCACCTGCACGCTGGGCTACAACACGCTGCGCTTCGACGATGAGTTCGT
>JAEWLO010000468.1 GCA_023457475.1 Pseudomonadota bacterium
GGCGGTCCGCTCACCGCGGGCGGCCGCGTACGCGGCCGCTTCGTCGGGGCCTACACCGACAAGGACAGCTGGGTGCGCTTCCAGCACGACACATCTCCCAGCCTGTATGGCGTGATCGAGGCCGACCTCACCGACAGCACCCGCCTGCGTGCCGGCATCGACTACCTGAAGACCGCCTCCGATGGGGGTGCGTGGAGTGCCTCGCCGCTGTACTTCCGCGACGGCAGCCGCGCGGTCATGCCGCGCTCTTACAGTGCCGCCGCCCGCTGGAACGAATGGAACCGTGAAAGCACCAACTATTTCCTGACCCTGGAACAGCAGCTGGGCGCGGGCTGGAGCGGGCGCATCGCGTACAACCACCGCGCCACCGATACCGATTCACTGCTGCTGGCCGGTTCCAACACCGGCAACTGGGCCGACCCGGTGACCGGGCTGGGCCTGCGCATCGCCGACACCTACTCGGTCTCGGAAACCCGCGAGGACGCCTTCGACCTGTATGCCTCCGGCCCGTTCCAGCTGTTCGGCCGCACGCATGAGCTCGTCGTCGGCGTGAACCACTACGATCGCGACCTGGACACGATCCGGGCCGGCATCACCTCGCGTCCCTACAACGTGGCCGCTTTCCCGAGCATCTACAGCTGGGACGGCAACATCGGCAAGCCGACCACGTTCAACTACGGCATTCCCTCCAGCACCGTCAACACGACCGAAACCGGCTACTACGCCGCCGTTCGCCTCAATCCGATCGATCCGCTGAAGATCATCGCCGGCGCGCGCTACTCGGACTACCGCACAACCACGGACAACTACGACATCAACGGCACGTTCACCGGTCGCAGCGCACGCACCACCGCGCACGAGCCAACGCCTTACCTGGGCGTGCTGTATGACCTTTCCTCGAACATCACCGCGTTCGCCAGCTACTCCGACGTGTTCCAGGCGACCGCCCTGCGCGACATCAACAACCAGCTGCTGGATCCGGTCACCGGCGACAACGTCGAGTATGGCTTCAAGGGCGAGTTCTTCGGCGGCCGCCTGTACGGGTCGCTCAACGGCTTCTACATGAAGCAGGACAACGTGGCCACGCGTGACCCGGCCGGTGCCGATGTGATCCTGCCGGATGGCGGCGTGCCCTACATCGCCAGCAAGGGCATCGAGACCAACGGTGCCGAATTCGAGCTGTCCGGCTCGATCACCGACACCTGGAGCATGACCGGCGGCTACACCTACGCCTTCAGCATCAACCCGGATGGCAGCCGCTTCGCCAGCACCAGCCCGATGCACCTGGCGCGCTTCAACACGACCTACCGTCGCGGCAACTGGATGCTGGGCGGCGGCTTCACCGTGCAGAGCGAGATCTACCAGATGCAGCCGATTCCCACCGGGCGCTACACGGCCGCCGGTGTACCGATCACCGCGACCGGACAGATGCGCCAGGGCGGGTACGTGCTGTTCGACCTGATGGGCCGCTACCGCATCAACGACCACATGAGCGTAGGCGTGACGGTGACCAACCTGTTCGACAAGGTCTACTACCGCAACGTGGGCTTCTTCAATTCAGGCTACTGGGGCGAGCCGCGCCGGGTGCTGTTCAATCTGCGCGCGAACTTCTGAGCCGGTACGATGGGCGCACGGCCTCGGCCGTTCGCCCTTCGCCGCTGGATCCCCGCATGTCGTTCCGCTACACCGCGTCTGCTGCCTGCCTGCTCCTGGCCAGCCTGCTGCTCCTCCCCCTTCTGGCCTCGGCCCGCGAGGTTCCCGCCCCCGCCGATCACGTCGACGCCGACGGCCCATACGTATTCCTGACCGCCAAAGGCCACCTGGCCGAGTGGGTCTGCGACGACCACGTCGTGCAGCGCGATCTCCCTGCACGCGGTGCCGCCACGGTGGTGCTGCCCGAATGCGGCTATCCCCACCCGCTCACCCTGCGTACGCCGCAGACGGCCGCGCCCGCGCGGCTGCCGGCCACCCCGAAGATCGTCGCGCTCTCGGACATCCACGGCCAGTACGGCCTGCTCGTGCAGCTGCTGCGCGCGCACCACGTGATCGATGCGGAGGACCGCTGGTCGCTGGGGGACGCCACCCTGGTCATCGCCGGCGATGTGTTCGACCGCGGGCCGCAGGTGACCGAAGCGTTCTGGCTGCTGTACAGCCTGCAGGCGCAGGCGAGCGCCGCCGGGGGCGCGGTGCACTTCGTACTCGGCAACCACGAAACCATGGTGCTGTACGACGACCTGCGCTACGTCAACCCGAAGTACCTGCGCAGCGCCCAGCTGCTCGGCCGTACCTACCCGGGCCTGTATGGCGCGGATTCGGTGATCGGCCAATGGCTGCGCACCCGCCCTGCCCTGCTGCAGATCGGCGATACGCTGTTCCTGCACGGCGGCATCGCCACCGAGAACGTGGACCTGGTGCAGGCGCTGGATGCCACCAATACGCTGTACCAGACCTCGCTCGGCGTGCCGCGGGACCAGGTCAAGGCGGCACCGGACAGCGCGCGCCTGTTCGACGGCAAGACCAGTCCGATCTGGTATCGCGGCTACTTTGACGGTGGCATGGACACCGCACAGGTGCAGGCGCTGCTCACCCAGCTGGACCTTACCCGCATCGTCGTCGGGCATACCTCGATGCCGCATGTGAGCAGCTTCCATGGCGATCGCATCATCGCCATCGACAGCAGCATCAAGAACGGCGAAAACGGCGAGCTGCTGTTCATCGAGAACGGCGCGCTCAGCCGCGGGCTGCTGGACGGGTCGCGCGTGCCGCTGGCCGAAGGCGTGATCGGCACTTCCGATTGACGGGCTATGGAGGGGGCAACACCCGGACGTAGAGCCACGCCCTGCGT
>JAEWLO010000469.1 GCA_023457475.1 Pseudomonadota bacterium
GTTCTATCCCACCACCCGCGGCCGCGTGTTGCCCAGCGACTGGTTCGCCGAGCTGCTGCAGGGTGCAGGCGAACGCGGTCTGCCGCAGCGGGCACGCATGCTGGTGTCGGGCTACTTCGGCAGCGTCGGCAACGGTGCGGCGTTTGCCGACTGGCTCGATGTGGTGCTGCCGGCCTCGCCGCAGCTGCGCTACTGCCTGGACCCGGTGATCGGTGACACCCACACCGGCCCCTACGTGGAGCCCGGGCTGGAAACCATCTTCGCCGAGCGCCTGCTGCCGCATGCCTGGCTGGTCACCCCGAACGCGTTCGAACTCAACCGCCTGACCGGACTGCCCAGCCTGGACGAGCGCGACGCCATCGCGGCCGCCCAGGTCCTGCTTCGGCGCGGCCCCGAATGGGTGCTGGCGCACAGCGTGGGCGGCGAACCCGGCCAGCTGGTCACCCTGGCCGTCAGTCGCGATGCCGTGTGGCGGTGGTCCTCGCCGCACCTGCCGGTGGACGTGGCCGGCACCGGCGACGTGCTGATGTCGCTGCTGGTCGCCTTCCTGCTGCGCGGTGAAGCCTTCGAACAGGCGATCTCGCGCGCCATCGCGGGCGTGCATGTCGCGCTGGAAACCACTCTCGCCAACCACCACGAAGAGTTCGACGTGCTGGCCGCCGCGCCCGCCGCGCTGGCGTTCCCTGATCGCTTCCGCGCCGAGCGCGTGGCATGACGGCGCGTCCCCTGATCGGCATCGTCGGCAGTGCCGGTGCCTACGGTCGCTGGTTGCAGCGGTTCTTCGAGCAGCGCATGGGGCTGGAGGTCATTGGCCACGATCCAGCCGATCCTGCCTCGCACTCGCCCGAAGAACTGCTGGAGCGTGCCGAGGTGCTGATCTTCTCGGCACCCATCCGTCATACCCCGGCACTGGTCGCGCAATACGTCGCGCAATCTGCCGGGCGGGAGGCCGGCCGGCTGTGGTTGGACGTGACGTCGGTGAAAAGCGCGCCGGTCTCGGCCATGCTGACCTCGCAGGCCGACGTGGTCGGCCTGCACCCGATGACCGCACCGCCCAAGGCCCCCACGCTGAAGGGCAGGGTGATGGTCGTCTGCCAGGCACGGGTGACCGCATGGCAGCCGTGGCTGGATGAGCTGTGCGCGGCGCTCGAAGCCGAATGCGTCCAGGCTACGCCGGCACATCACGACCAGGTGATGGCGCTGGTGCAGGCCATGGTGCATGCCACCCACCTGGCCCAGGCCGGCGTGCTGCGCGAGTACGCGCCGCTGCTGGGCGCGCTGCCCGCGCTGCTGCCGTACCGCTCGGCGTCGTTCGAACTGGATACCGCGATCATCGCGCGCATCCTCTCGATGAACCCGGCCATCTACGAAGACATCCAGTTCGGCAATCCGCACGTGGCCCCCATGCTGGAGCGGTTGCTGAACCAGCTCAAGCAGCTGCAGCAGCAGGTGCTGCAGGGCGATGACGCCGCCCGCGCCGACTTCCGCCAGCAGCTGCTGCAGGTGAACCGCGAACACCAGGGCGAACAGCAGTTGACCGAGGGCAACTACACCTTCGAGCGTGTCGGCTATCTGTTGGCCGACCTTACCGAACGCAACGCCATCAGCGTGCACCTGCCGGAAGATCGGCCGGGGTCACTGCGCGAACTGCTGCATGTGTTCGAGCGCCACGGTGTCAGCCTGGCGTCGATCCACTCCTCGCGCACGCCGGGCGGGGAAGTGCATTTCCGGATGGGATTCGTGCCGGGCAGCGACGCGCAGGCGATGCAACGGGCGGCCGATGAAATTGATGCCAGCGGTATCGGACGCGTGCTGGTGCGATGATTCATCCACAGGCCGTGTGGATGAATCGCGCACAAAGGTGTGGATAACGTCATTCAGGCCTTGCGCCGCAAGGCTGTCAAGATGGATGGCGAATAATTGACCAGCAGCGACGCAGGGCGTCGCTCTACGATGGTGGGTTGGGGGCCATGGGAAATGCAGACACGCATGGCGTGTCCGTACGCGGAAGGGTGCCGTTGATTGCCCGTGGCCACCGACCACCTGTCGAAGGTGGGTCGGGGCGGGTTCGCGGGGGTGTCAAAAACATGGATGTTTTTGACAAGCCCCCATGGGTGAAGGCGCACGGCTTGCGAGGCACAGCCTCGCGTGCGACTGAACGCCCAATCGCTGGCGATTAGGCCGGGGCCCGGAGGGCGGTTCACGGCGTCCCCCGCGAACCCGCACCGTCCCGCCAAACCAGACAAACGTTGCGAAACGGCTGTTCGCGCAAACCTCAACCAACACGCAACGTCAATGAACCATCCTGCGTACGGAACGCGTTGCCCTCGCGTACCAGATGCTCGCCAGACTGAAGCTCGTAGCGCTTCTCGGCCGGATCGGACGTGTCTTCCGCAACAAACTCCAGAATGATGTGACTTTCACCATTCGCATCGGTGGCGGGGAACTGACGGAATGACATGCACGGCCTCCAGCAGCGGTCTCATGGGAATGTCACCATGCGACCGCCCCTGTTACCGCCGCGTCATCAATCAATGAACTGGAGCCTCGCCAGTTCAGCGTACAGACCGCCTTCTGCCAGCAGCTCCGAATGGGTGCCCTGCGCGACGATCCGGCCGTGGTCCATCACCACGATCCGGTCCGCCTTCAGCACCGTCGCCAGCCGGTGCGCGATCACCAGCGTGGTGCGCCCGGCCATCAGCCGCTCCAGCGCCTGCTGCACCGCGCGCTCGCTCTGCGCGTCCAGCGCACTGGTGGCCTCGTCGAGCAGCAGGATCGGGGCATCCTTCAGCAGCGCCCGTGCGATCGCGATGCGTTGCTGCTGACCGCCTGACAGGCGCGCGCCGCGCTCGCCCAGTTCGCTCAGGTAGCCGTCCGGCAGCGCCTGCAGAAAGTCGTCGGCCTCGGCTGCTTCGGCGGCGCGCTGCACCTCCTCATCGCTGGCCTCCAGCCGGCCGTAGCGGATGTTCTCCAGCGCGGTGCTGGCGAACAGCGTCGGCTGCTGCGGCACCAGAGCCATCTGTGCGCGCAGCTGCGCCGGGTCGAGCTGGCGCACGTCCAGCCCGTCCACCTGCACCTCGCCCGACGCCGGGTCGTGGAAACGCAGCAGCATCGACAAGACCGTGCTCTTGCCGGCACCGGAGGGGCCGACCAGGGCCACGGTTTCGCCCGGACGCACATGCAGATCGAAATGGTCAAGCGCGGCCGTGTCCGGGCGCTGCGGATAATGGAACACCACGTCGTTGAAGCGGATCTCGCCGCGCAGCGGCTGCGGCAGCGCCGCCGGCTGGGCCGGGGGCGTGATCTCGATGTCTTCCTGCAGCAGCTCGGCGATCCGGCCCATGCCGCCCGACGCACGCTGCAGCTCGTTCCACACTTCCGCCAGCGCGCCGACTGAACCACCGCCGATCATCGCGTACAGCACGAACTGGCCAAGGGTGCCGGCGCTCATGCGGCCGTCGATCACGTCGTGCGCTCCCAGCCAGAGCACGCCCACGATCGCCCCGAACACCAGCACGATGGCAGTCGCGGTGACGGCGGACTGCGCGCTGATGCGCCGGCGTGCGGCCTTGATCGATTCGCTCAAGGCCGCGTTGAAGCGACCGCGCTCGTAGGGTTCGCGGGCGTGCGCCTGCACAGTGCGCACCGCGCCCAGGGTTTCGGCGGCCAGGCTGTTGGCATCCGCGACGCGGTCCTGGCTCGCGCGCGATATGCCGCGCAGGCGGCGTGCGCCGAGGGTGATCGGGAGGATGGCAAGGGGAATGCCGATCAGCGACCAGGCCGCCAGCCGCGGGCTGGTGACGAACAGCATCAGCAGGCTGCCGATCACGGTCACGCTGCTACGCAGCGCCACCGACATGGTGGAGCCGATCACGCTGCGCAGCAGCTCGCTGTCGGCGGTGAGGCGGGAGACCAGTTCGCCGCTGCGGCTGCGGTCGTGGAAGCCGGCACCCAGGGTGATCAGGTGGGCATAGAGCTGGCTGCGCAGGTCGGCCACCACCTTTTCACCGAGCAGCGACACGAAGAAGAAGCGGGCCGCCGTGGCGAGTGCCAACACCACCGCAACCGCGAACAGCAGCGCGAACGCCCGGTTGATGTTGCCGCTGTCGGTGAAGCCATGGTCGATCATCTGCTTCACGGCGGGGGGCAGGCTCAGTGTGGCCGCCGAAGAGATCGCCAGCGCCACCAGCCACGCCGAGAACAGGCCCAGGTGGCGGCGTACGAACGGCCACAGCGTGCCGAGGCTGCCGAGTCGGCGAAGGGGCGGGGCGGGAGCAGCGGGTGTTTCAGTCATGAGCGGTACCGGCAGCGGTGCGCGAATGGATACGGATACGGTTACGGGTGGCGTCGCGGAGGCGCGTTTTCAACGGTTCGACCTGGTCTGCGGGCAACCGCACCTGTACATCCACCCCCGCAGCGGTGAACGCTTCTCCGAGCTTTTCGGCCGCATGTGCGGCCAGCCCAGCGTGCAGCGGGCCAAGGTCCTCGAACGCGGCGTGGAGGTCCAGTTCCGCCAGGGCCACCAGCGGCAGGCGCGGCGCGGTGCGCAGGCACTCGGCCGCCGTGCCGCCATAGGCGCGCACCAGGCCGCCGGCTCCCAGCTTGATGCCGCCATACCAGCGGATCACCACCACCATCACCCGATCAAAGCCCTGGCCGTCGATCGCGGCAAGAATCGGGCGGCCGGCCGTACCGGCGGGTTCGCCATCGTCGCTGGAGCGGTAGTCCTGGCCGTGCCGGTAAGCCCAGCAGTTGTGGGTCGCATCCGGCACCGCCACCTGCTGCAGGAACGCCAGCGCGTCTGCCGCCGCGTCGATCGGCGCGGCATGCGCGATGAAGCGGCTGTGCTTGATCTCAAGGCTGTGGCTGACAGGGTGGGCGAGCGTATCGGGCATTGTTCCCATTCTAGTGGGAAGCCCGGTGGCGGGGTTCAGTTTTCCAGCAGGGCGCGCAGATCGCGCGGAACACGCACTTCCGGATAGTGCTGCAGATAGCGCTCCAGGCTCGCGCGGGCGGTGTCATGGTCGCCTGCATCACGGCGTTCACGGATGCGCTGGATCCACTGGCGGCGAGGCAGCAGGGCGTCGGCTTCGACCGCTGCGGCGATCGCCTCGTTGCCGGGCAGGGCATCCTGGGCGGGCGACGGCACGGCCTTCGCGGCGGCCGGCGCGGCACGCTGGGCGCGCAGTGCGGCCGTCGGCGGGGCCGTTCGGGCGCTGTCGGCGGGCTCCTGGGCGATGCGGGTACCGGTGACCACGACGCGGTCCAGTTCAGCGCGCTCCTGGGGGACCGGTGCGGCCGATGCAGCCGCTGCCGGCGCAGGGGCTTCCTCGGCCATCAGCGGTGCCGGCGGTGCGGCGGCATAGGGCGCGGGCGGCGGCGGCGGTGCGGGCGCGATGGCGCGGGCAGCAGGCCGCTCGGCCACGGCGGGTGCTTCGGCTTCGCGCTTTTCAACAGCCGGTGCTTCGGCGACCTGCTGTTG
>JAEWLO010000470.1 GCA_023457475.1 Pseudomonadota bacterium
TCGCACTGGCGAAGGTGCGCCTCACGGTGCCGGAGCCTCGTCGTTCATTGCGAAGGTCACAGGGACCTTCAGTGCGGACGCCACGGGCTTGCCATCGCGCTGCGCGGGCGAGAAGGTCCACTGCCGCGCGGCTCCCAGAGCGGCCGCCTCGAAGACGCCCGGCGGCGTGGCACTGAGCACCGTCACGTCGGTGACGCGCCCGTCCGCCCCGATGTCCACGCGCAGTTCAACCTTTCCGGACACGCCCTGCTCGAAGGCGGCCGTCGGATACACCGGTGCCGTGGTGTCGAGCACCTGTGCCGCCACCTGCCCACTGGCAGCGTCGCCTTGTTCGACCTCAAACCCGATGGCCGGTTCCAATGCGCCCCCCTGGCTGGCCCACGCCACCGTGCCCAGGCCGGCACACAGCCCGACCACCAGGATCTGTCCAGACACCCACGACACGGCCTTCCGCTTCTGCTGCTTCAACATGGCGATTCGCTCCTTCAACATCGGTTGGCTGCGCCAATGACAGGCCATCGGGGCAGCAGGGTGAGCCAACTGCGCCTTGAGCAGCGCGTTGGCATAAAGACGGCGCAGGGCCGGATGGGGATCCACCACGCGCGCGTCGCAGGCCAGTTCCTGATCAGCCAGGAAGCGCCGCGCCGCCCATGGAAGCAAGGGATGGAACCAGAACGCGCAACGCAGTGCGGCCAGGGCGGCGTTGGCCCAGTGGTCGCCATGCTGACGATGGCTGTGCTCGTGGCGCAGCACGAGATCGCGTTCGGCCTTGCTGAAACGCTGGTCGAAGTCCGGTCCCACCACGATGCGGGGCGACCAGAGGCCGACCAGTGCGGGCAGCCCGGGATCGCCGCTCGCCTGCCAGCAACCGTCGGCACGACGGCGTAGCGTGCCCAGCGCGCGTACAAAGCGATGCTGGGCGCGAACGTGGGCCGCAACCGCCACCAGGACGCCGAGCAGCCACACCCCGCCGAGCAGCGACGGCCAGACCCGGTGTCCCACCAGCAGCGTGGGTGCCTTCAGCGCGCGGCTCCACGCCAACACGGGCGCACTTTCGTGAAGCGGCGCGGACGGGAACGGCAGCACCGGAGCGAGCAGGACCATCGGTACCAGCCACCAGGCACGGTACATCACGCCCGCACCGCCGAGTTTCAGCAGCAACGGGCGCAGCACGGCGAGCAGCAGAACCGCGCCCGTCAGCCATACGCCCGCACCCAGCATTCCCTGCAGCAGCTCACTCATGGTCGAGGTCCTCGATCAGCTTCTTCAGTTCTGCGATGTCCTGCGCGCTCAATGCGCCGCGCTGGCTGAAATGCGCCACCAGCGGGGCAACCCGGCCGGCGAAGAGTTTGTCCAGCAGCCCGCGACTCTGCTCGGCGACCCAGGCGTCGCGCTGCAGTACGGGCGCATAGAGATACCGGCGACCGTCGCGGCTGGCAGCGATGGCTCCTTTGGTCAGCAGGCGGTTGAGCAGGGTCTTGATGGTCGGCTCGGCCCAGTCGCGGCTGGCCAGCGCGGCGACGACCTCATCCGCTCCCAGCGGATGCCGGTTCCAGAGCACTTCCATCACGACCGCTTCGGCTTCGCTGACCTGGCTCATCATTTACACCCGTAATCGATGAGCTGATTACGCGCGTAATCGACAAGCTTGTCAATACCCCTTACGAGGATCCCGCCGTGAGGCTGGCGTGAGACGTCCGTTCAAGCGACGGATGCTGTAATGGCCCGCATGACCGAACATCTCACCGACCTGGATGCCGCGATCGACTGGTTGTTTGCCCGCGTGGAGGGCGAGCTGCGCATCGGCGCACCGCTTGCGCTGGGCAAGCCCCATCGCCTGCTCAATGCCTTGTACTCCCGTGTGCACGACGACGCCTCGCGGCCCTTGCAGCTCTATACCGCGCTCTCGCTGAATCCGCCGCGCCCGCCGGCCGGTGGCCTGGAAGGGCGCTTCATGGCACCGTTCGCCGAACGCCACTTCGGGGCCGACTTCCCGCGCCTGGCCTATGCCGACGACGTGGCCCGCGACCGGCTTCCTTCCCATGTGCAGGTGGAGGAGTTCTACATGCAGTCCGGCGCGCTGCTCGGATCCACCCAGGCGCAGCGCGGCTATACCAGCCTCAACTACACGCATGCCGCCGATGCGGTGGCGCAGCGTGCGCCGCATGCCATCGTGCAGAAGGTGGCAATGCAGCCGGACAACCGGCGGCTGTCGCTGAGCTGCAACAACGACATCACCCAGGACACGCTGGATGCGATGACCGCGCGCGGGCTGCCGCGGCCGCTGCTGATTGCCGAGATCGATCCGCAGCTGCCCTATCTGGGCGGTTCGGCAACGGTGGACGTGAGCTTCTTCGACCTGGTGATCAGCCCACCACCGCCCTACCCTGCACTGTTCGGGCTGCCCCGCCAGCCGGTGAGCGATGCGGATTACGCCATTGGCCTCTACGCAAGCACGCTGGTACGCGACGGCGGCACCTTGCAGATCGGCATCGGCACGTTGGCCGATGCGATCAGCCACGCACTGGTGCTGCGGCATACGGACAACGCGCGTTACCGCCAGATGATCGACGCGCTGGACCCGACCCTGGCCACGCACCCGTCAGTGCTGGAGTGCGGCGGCCTGGATCCGTTCGAGATCGGCCTGTATGGCTGCAGCGAGATGCTCAACGAGGGCTTCCGCCGGCTGGTGCAGACGGGCGTGATCCGACGCAAGGTGCACGACGACCTGGCCTTGATGCAGCGGATCGAGAACGGCAGCACCCTGAGCATCGACCATGCGACGCTGGAGGCTGAAGGCGAGTACCTGCACGGAGCGTTCTACCTGGGTTCGCCGGACTTCTACCAATGGCTGCGCGACCTGCCCGAAGACGAATGCCGGGCCATCGGCATGCGCCGGATCAGCGAGATCAACCAGCTCTATGGCGGCAACGAGACACTGGAACGCCTGCAGCGCCGGCATGCGCGCTTCTTCAATTCCTGCATGATGGCCACGGCGCTGGGCGCCGCCACCTCGGATGCGCTGGAAGACGGTCGCGTGGTGTCGGGCGTGGGCGGGCAGTACAACTTCGTGGCGATGGCGCACGCGCTGCCGGAGGCGCGTAGCGCGCTGTTGTTCCGGGCGGTACGCGAGGATGCCCGCGGGGCACAATCGAACGTGCGCTGGAACTACGGTCACACGACGATCCCGCGGCACCTGCGTGACCTCTACATCAACGAATACGGCATCGCGGATCTGCGCAACCTGACCGACGAGGACTGCGTGATCCGGATGGCCGCGATCACCGATGCCCGCTTCCAGTCGGAGCTGCTGGAAACCGCAAGGGCCTCGAAGAAACTGGCACCCGACTTCAGCGCACCGGGTGGCTGGCTGCGCCGCAATACGCCGGCGTCGGTCTCCGCGGCACTGGCCCCGTTCCGGCAATCCGGCGAGTTGCCGGACTATCCGCTGGGCAGCGATTTCACCGAGGTGGAGCAGCATCTGGTGAAGGCATTGGGATGGCTGAAGCAGAACACGCAGACGCGCGGCGGAAAACTGCGCACGGTGCTGGCGGCGCTGCGACAGCCGGCCGGTGATGGTGACGTGGTGTATCTGCAGCGCATGGGGCTGGAATCCCCGGCAACCCTCGCCGAGAAGCTCGACGCGCGACTGGTGCGGTTGGGGTTGGCGCGCACTGCGTGATTGCATGATCTACGTACCGCCACGCTGCGCGTGGCTGCTGTTGGA
>JAEWLO010000471.1 GCA_023457475.1 Pseudomonadota bacterium
GCCGAAGGCGCGCTGCTGCGCGTGATCGGCATGGCCGAACGCCGCGGCTTCGCACCGCGCGCGATCGCCGGCGCGCCCAATGCCGCCGACGATGGTCGCTGGCACCTGCAGCTGGTGGTGGATGGCACCCGGCCGCCGGAAACCCTGTGCCGCCAGATCGAAAAGATCTACGACTGTGTATCGGTGCGTGTAAGCGCATTGGATGGAGGGGTGCATGCCGGCTAGGCGCGCCCCGCAGGAGTCCGAGGTAGGCGACGTAAGCGTCGCCGACGTGCTGGCCGCGCAGGCGCGGCTGCGCCGGTTCCTGCCGCCTACGCCGCTGCATTACGCCGAACGTTTCGGCACCTGGCTGAAGCTGGAGAATCTGCAGCGCACCGGTTCCTACAAGGTGCGCGGTGCATTGAACGCGCTGCTGGCTGGCCGTGAACGCGGCGACGAGCGGCCGGTGATCTGCGCCTCGGCCGGCAACCACGCCCAGGGCGTGGCCTGGTCGGCCAACCGTTTGAACATTCCGGCGATCACGGTCATGCCGCACGGCGCGCCGGCCACCAAAATCGCGGGTGTGGCCCACTGGGGTGCGACCGTGCGCCAGCACGGCAACAGCTATGACGAGGCCTATGCCTTCGCCCGGCAGCTGGCCGACCAGCACGGCTACCGCTTCCTGTCCGCCTTCGACGACGCCGACGTGATCGCCGGCCAGGGCACGCTGGGCATCGAGCTGGCCGCGCACGCACCGGACGTGGTGATCGTGCCGATCGGCGGCGGCGGCCTGGCGTCCGGCGTGGCGCTGGCGCTGAAGTCCCAGGGCGTACGCATCGTCGGTGCGCAGGTCGAAGGCGTGGATTCCATGGCCCGTGCCATCGCCGGCGACGTGCGCGAGATCGCCCCGGCCGCCACTCTGGCCGATGGCGTGAAAGTGAAAGTACCGGGCTTCCTGACCCGCCGCCTGTGCGGCGCGCTGCTGGACGATGTTGTCATCGTGCGCGAAGCCGAACTGCGCGAAACGCTGGTGCGGCTGGCACTGGAAGAGCACGTGATCGCCGAAGGTGCCGGCGCGCTGGCCCTGGCCGCCGGCCGCCGCGTGGCCGGCAAGCGCAAGTGCGCGGTGGTATCGGGCGGCAACATCGATGCCGCCGTGCTGGCCCAGCTGTTGTGCGAGGTGCGCCCGCGGGCACCGCGCAAGCCGCGACGGCGGAGCAGCGAGCGGCCGCGACTTCCAACGGGGCCGGGCCGCGAGACCGTCTGGGCCGGCCAACGGCCGGCGCCACCGGATGCACCTCCCGCCCGTCCCCCGATTTCCACAGATTCTTCTTCCCTTACCACCCATTCCGGCACACCCGTCGAGGAGACTTCCCGGTGACTACGCCCAACTCCCCCCGCATTCGAATTTTCGACACCACGCTGCGCGATGGCGAGCAGTCCCCCGGCTGCAGCATGAGCCCGCAGCAGAAGCTTGTGATGGCCCGCGCCCTCGACGAACTGGGCGTGGACATCATCGAAACCGGCTTCCCGGCCAGCTCGCAGTCCGACCGTGACGCCATGGCGCTGATCGGCCGCGAAGTGCGTCGCCCCACCCTGGCGGTGCTGTCGCGCTGCCTGCAGGCCGACATCGAGACGTCGGCCAAGGCGCTGGAAGCGGCGGCCCACGCGCGCCTGCATGTATTCCTGTCGACCAGCCCGCTGCACCGCGAACACAAGCTGCGCATGACCCGCGAGCAGGTGCTGGAATCGGTACACAAGCACGTCACCCTGGCCCGCAGCTACGTGGACGACGTGGAGTTCTCGGCCGAGGACGCCACCCGCACCGAGGAGGACTTCCTGATCGAGGTCGCGCGCGTCGCCGCCGCCGCCGGTGCCACCACCATCAACCTGCCCGACACGGTCGGCTTCACCACCCCGGAAGAGATCCGCGGCATGTTCCAGCGTGTCATCGCCGGCGTGCCCGACAGCGACCGCATCATCTTCAGCGCGCACTGCCACAACGACCTGGGCCTGGCCGTGGCCAACTCGCTGGCCGCCATCGAAGGCGGTGCACGCCAGGTGGAATGCACCATCAACGGCATCGGTGAGCGCGCCGGCAACTGCTCGCTGGAAGAACTGGCCATGGTGTTGAAGGTACGCAATGCCTTCTACGAGGAAGACACCCGCATCCACACCCCGCGTATCGTGTCCACCTCGCAGTTGCTGCAGCGTCTGGTCGGCATGCCGGTCCAGCGCAACAAGGCGATCGTCGGGGCCAACGCCTTCGCGCACGAATCGGGCATCCACCAGCACGGCATGCTGCGCCACCGCGGCACCTACGAGATCATGCGCCCGGAAGACGTGGGCTGGGAAAACTCGCAGATGGTGCTGGGCCGCCACAGCGGCCGCGCCGCCGTCGAGGCGCGCCTGCGTGCGCTGGGCTTCTGGCTGGAAGAAGAAGAGCTGAAGCTGGTATTCGAGCAGTTCAAGGCCCTGTGCGAGCAGCAGCGCGTGGTCACCGACGCCGACCTGCAGACCCTGATGCAGGGCAGCTCGAACCAGAATGGCTACCGTCTGGCCTCGATGACCATCAGCGACGTCGGCAGCCGGGCCAACGCGCTGGTCGAGCTGTCCGACCCGGACGGCAACCGCGTGGCCGAAACCGCGCAGGGCGACGGCCCGGTGGATGCGCTGTTCGGCGCGCTGGCGGCCGCCACCGGTGTGCAGCTGCACCTGGACAGCTACCACGTGCACAGCGTGGGCATCGGGGCCGACGCGCGCGGCGAAGCCAATCTGAGCGTCCGCCACGAAGGTGTGGAATACGAAGGGACCGGCACCAGCCGTGACATCATCGAGGCCTCGGCGCTGGCGTGGCTGGACGTGGCCAACCGCCTGCTGCGGCAGCGGCAGGCCGGCGTCGAACAGCCCGCCGCCGCGACCGCCGCCGCCTGACCCCACGCACCGCGAACCCGACATCTGCAAGGCCATCCCATGAACCCAGCACCCCGCACCCTGTACGACAAACTGTGGGACGCCCACGTTGTCGTACCCGAATCGGACAGCGCGCCCGCCGTGCTGTACATCGACCTGCACCTGATCCACGAGGTGACCTCGCCGCAGGCCTTCACCGAGCTGCGCGAGCGCGGCCTGTCGCCGCGACGCCCGGACCGGACCAAGGCCACCATGGACCATTCCACCCCCACCCTGCCGGCACGCGCGGACGGCAGTCTGCCCTACGCCAGCGCCGCGTCGGAGGCCCAGGTCGCCACGCTGGCACGCAACTGTGATGCGTTCGGCATCGAGCTGTTCGACATGCAGTCGGCCAACCGCGGCATCGTGCACGTGATCGCGCCGGAACAGGGCTTCACCCAGCCGGGCATGACCATCGTCTGCGGCGACAGCCACACCTCCACCCACGGCGCGTTCGGCGCGCTGGCCTTCGGCATCGGCACCAGCGAGGTCGGGCACGTACTGGCCACGCAGTGCCTCCTGCAACGCAAGGCGAAGACCATGGCGATCACCGTGGACGGCCCGCTGGCCCCCGGCGTGGGCGCCAAGGACGTGGTGCTGCATGTGATCGGCGTGATCGGCGTGAACGGCGGCACCGGCCATGTGCTGGAGTTCCGTGGCAGCACGATCGAGGCGATGGACATGGAGCAGCGCATGACCCTGTGCAACATGTCGATTGAAGCCGGCGCGCGTGCCGGTATGGTTGCCCCCGATCAGGTCACCTACGACTGGGTGGCCGCAACCCCGCGCGGCCCGAAGGGAGCCGACTTCGACGCCGCCGTGGCCGCCTGGTCGCAGCTGCGCAGCGATCCCGGCGCGCGTTTCGATGCCGTGGTGGTCGTCGACGCCGCCGACATCCGCCCCACCCTGACCTGGGGCACCCACCCCGGCACCGCCATCGCGGTGGACCGCCCGATTCCCGCGGCCAACGATGCCGCCGACCAGAAGGGCCTGGACTACATGCAGTTCCAGGCTGGCCAGACCCTGGCCGGCACACCGGTGGACGTGGTGTTCGTCGGTTCGTGCACCAACGGCCGCCTGAGCGACATGCGCGAAGTGGCGCAGGTGCTGCAGGGTCGCCAGGTCGCCAGCGGCGTACGCATGCTGGTGGTGCCGGGTTCGGAGATCGTCAAGCGTGAGGCGGAGGCCGAGGGCATCCATGACATCGTCCGCGCCGCCGGTGCGGAATGGCGCGAGCCCGGCTGCTCGATGTGCATTGCGATGAACGGTGACCTGGTGGCACCCGGCCAGCTGGCGGTTAGCACCAGCAACCGCAACTTCGAGGGCCGACAGGGCCCCGGTTCGCGCACGCTGCTGGCGTCGCCGATGACAGCGGCCTGGGCGGCGGTGAATGGCCGCGTGGCCGACACACGCGACCTGTTCGCACAGGAGGTGGCGTGATGGCTGGCTTCCGTACCCTGACCTCGGCCAGCGTGGTGCTGCGCCAGACCAACATCGACACCGACCAGATCATTCCGGCTCGTTTCCTGTCCACCACCGAGCGCGCCGGACTGGGCCGCAACGCGTTCAATGACTGGCGCTGGCAGGCCGACGGCTCACCCGTGCCCGACTTCGCCTTCAACCAACCGCACAACGCCGGGCACCGCATCCTGCTGGCCGGGCGCAACTTCGGGTGCGGTTCCTCGCGCGAGCATGCACCGTGGGCGCTGACCGACCTGGGGCTGCGCGCCATCGTCAGCAGCGAGATCGCCGACATCTTCCGTGGCAATTCGCTGAAGAACGGCCTGTTGCCGATCGTACTGGCCGAGGCTGACGTGCAGACGCTGATGCAGCGCCCGGACGACGAACTGACCATCGACGTGGCCGCGCGCGAGTTGCGCACGCCGGACGGTCGCGTGTATTCCTTCCCGCTGGACGGCTTCTCGCAGACCTGTCTGCTGGAAGGCGTGGACCAGCTGGGCTACCTGCTGGGCCGTGTTCCCGATATTGAACGTTACGAGAGTAAGCATGCACGCTGAGATTGTTGTTCTTCCCGGTGATGGCATCGGCCCGGAAGTTGCCGCTGCCGCGGTCGCTGTACTGAAGGTCATCGCCACCCGCTTCAACCACACCTTCGCCTTCACCGAACACGATATCGGCGGCATCGCCATCGATCGCCACGGTGAGCCGCTGCCTGCCAGCACGCTGGCCGCCTGCCAGGCCGCCAACGCGGTGCTGCTCGGTGCGGTAGGCGGGCCGAAGTGGTCCGACCCCAATGCGAAGGTGCGTCCGGAACAGGGTCTGCTTGCGATCCGCAAGGCGCTGGGCCTGTACGCCAACCTTCGCCCGGTGCGGACGCACGAGGCGGCGCTGGGTGCTTCGCCGATCAAGGCGGAGCTGCTGCGCGGGGTGGACTTCGTGGTGGTGCGCGAACTCACCGGTGGCATCTACTTCGGTGAGAAGACGCGCACGGCCGATACCGCGAGCGATCTGTGCAGCTACAGCGTGGGCGAGATTGAACGCGTGCTGCGCTCGGCCTTCCGCCTGGCACAGCAGCGCCGGGGCAAGGTGACGTCGGTGGACAAGGCGAACGTGCTGGAGACTTCGCGCCTGTGGCGGGATGTCGCGGCGCGTATTGGTCGCGAAGAGTTCCCGGAGGTTGCGCTGGAGCACCAGCTGGTGGATTCGATGGCGATGCACCTGCTGGCCAAGCCGCGCGAGTACGACGTGATCGTGACCGAAAACATGTTCGGCGACATCCTCACCGACGAGGCGTCGATGCTGGCCGGTTCGCTGGGCCTGTTGCCGTCGGCCTCGCTGGGCGAACCGGGCGCGGTGGGCATCTACGAACCGATCCACGGCTCGGCTCCGGACATCGCCGGCAAGGGCATTGCGAACCCGTATGCAACGATCTTCAGCGCGGCAATGTTGCTGCGGCATTCACTGGGACTGGAGGCGGAGGCTGCAGCGGTCGAGGCTGCCGTACACGCGGCGCTGGATGCCGGTGTGTTCACGGCGGATCTGGCTGCGAAGGGCTCCGCTGTTTCGACTACGCAGGCTACCGACGCGGTTCTCGCACGCCTGTAAGGCCCCGTCACGCGCGATGCCGGGGCCGCGTAGGGACACGCCATGCGTGTCCGCTGGTGGATTCGGGCGAAAAGCCTGTGCGCTACGGTTCCCGTATTTGGCGGGACGGTGTGGGTTCTCGGGG
>JAEWLO010000472.1 GCA_023457475.1 Pseudomonadota bacterium
GAACATGTGGGTACCGGCGGAGGTGGTGTGCGTGGGATGGGAGGTTGAGGCCCCGGGTGACATTGTGAGGGCCGGCCAACGGCCGGCGCTACCAGCGGGGTTCTCGGCGCGCGTTTTGTTCCCCACATACGCCAAGGCCGCCCAGAGGGCGGCCTTGGTTGGAATCGCGTGTGGCAATCGCTTACACGCGCTTGAAGATCAGCGTGCCGTTGGTGCCGCCAAACCCGAACCCGTTCGACATCACCACATCCACGGTCGCCTCGCGCGCCACGTTCGGCACGTAATCCAGGTCGCAGCCTTCGCCCGGCTTTTCCAGGTTGATGGTCGGCGGGATGATGTTGTCGCGCAGCGCCAGCACCGAGAAGATGGCTTCCACGCCGCCGGCCGCGCCGAGCAGGTGGCCGGTCATGCTCTTGGTGGAGCTGACCATCATCTTGTAGGCGTGGTCGCCAAACGCGTTCTTCATGGCCATGGTTTCACCCAGGTCGCCCAGCGGTGTGGAGGTGCCGTGCGCGTTGAGGTAACCCACCTGGTCCGGGCTGACGCCGGCGTCCTTCATGGCCATGGCCATGCAGCGGGCGGCGCCTTCGCCGTTCTCGCTGGGAGCGGTCATGTGGTACGCGTCGGAGCTGGCACCGAAGCCGGCGAGCTCGCAGTAGATCTTCGCGCCGCGCGCCTTGGCGTGTTCGTACTCTTCCAGAATCAGGATGCCGGCACCGTCGCCCAGCACGAAGCCGTCACGGTCCTTGTCCCATGGGCGCGAGGCCTGTTCCGGGGCGTCGTTGCGGGTGCTCATGGCCTTCATGGCGCAGAAGCCGCCCAGCGCCGTCGGCGAGGAGCCGCGCTCGGCACCGCCGGCCACCATCACGTCCGCATCGCCGTACTGGATCATGCGCATGGCGGTGCCGATGGAGTGGTTCGAGGTGGCGCAGGCCGACACCGCCGAGAAGGTCGGACCCTTCAGGCCGGTGATGATGCTCAGCTGGCCCGGCAGCATGTTGATGATGGTCTTGGGCACGTAGAAGGGCGAAATCTTCTTGCCCTCATGGAACTCGATGGTCTGCTCTTCAATGCCGAGCAGACCGCCGATGCCGGCACCGACGATCGCGCCGATGCGTTCGGCGTTGCTGTCGGTGATTTCCAGACCGGCGTCGTGCAGGGCCATGAACGAAGCGCCCAGCCCGTAATGAATGAAGGGGTCCATCTTCTTGGCATCCTTGCCGCTGACCCGGTACTTGCCGAACTGTTCGTTGTCGGCGGTGATGTCGAAGCCTTTGACCTCACCTGCGATCTTGGTGGTGAAACGTTCCAGGTACGCTTCTGAAACATTGGTCAGCGGACCGATGCCGGAACGGCCTTCGGTGATGCCCTTCCAACTGGTAGCCAGATCATTGCCCAACGGCGAGACCATGCCCATGCCGGTAACGACGACGCGACGCTTCATTTCAGATTCTCCTGACGCTCACAAATGCACAGGGCCGCAAGCGCGGCCCCATGGGGGTGCCGTTGCGCGTGGCGGGCAGGAACCCGATCACGCGCAGCAGCCGGCTGACATCAAGCCTTGACGTGGGCCTTGATGTAGTCGATGGCGCTCTGCACGGTGCTGATCTTCTCGGCTTCTTCGTCCGGGATTTCGCACTCGAATTCTTCTTCCAGCGCCATCACCAGCTCAACGGTGTCCAGCGAGTCAGCGCCCAGGTCATCGACGAACGATGCGCTGTTGGTGACTTCTTCTTCCTTGACGCCAAGCTGTTCGACGACGATTTTCTTGACGCGTTCTTCGATGGTGCTCATTGGATATCGCTCCAGATGGAGTAGTGGTTCAAAGTATTGCCATCAGGTAGTGATGGCCGTGGGATAGTGTAGTGGAAACCGCGTGGCCGATGCATTTGCTGCAAAAGGCCAAGTGGATCAACCACTTGCGGCGCAGTCCCTGCGCCACATGCTTACGGCATGTACATGCCGCCGTTCACATGGAGGGTTTCGCCGGTGATGTAGCTGGCGCTGGGGCCTGCCAGGAACGCCACCGCGTTGGCGATATCTGCCGGCTCGCCGAGGCGTTCCAGCGCGATGCTCTTGACCAGGCCGGTGCGCTGCTCTTCGGGCAGGGCCTTGGTCATGTCGGTGTCGATGAAGCCGGGAGCGACCACATTGACGGTGATGTTGCGCGAGCCGATTTCCTTGGCCAGCGACTTGGAGAAGGCAATGATGCCGGCCTTGGCGGCGGCGTAATTGGCCTGCCCGGCATTGCCGGTGACGCCGATGACCGAGGCGATGTTGATGATGCGGCCCTTGCGGGCCTTCATCATGCCGCGCATGACCGCCTTGGAGGTGCGGAACACGCTAGTCAGGTTGGTGTCGAGAATGGCCTGCCAGTCTTCGTCCTTCATGCGCATCAGCAGGTTGTCCCGGGTGATGCCGGCATTGTTGACGAGGATGGAGATCGGGCCGAACTCCTTGGCGATGCCGTCGAGCACGGCGTCGAGCGCGGCGGCGTCGGTGACGTTCAGCGCGCGGCCGTGACCGCCGAGGGCGGCCAGACGCTCGCCGATGGCGGCGGCACCGGATTCGGTGGTGGCAGTGCCGATGACGGTGGCGCCCTGGGCGGCCAGCGTGTCGGCAATGGCGGCACCGATGCCGCGGCTGGCACCGGTGACCAGTGCGATTTCACCCTGCAGGGGCTTGCTCATGAATCGGTTTCCTTCAACAGTCGGAAGTCAGGCGGCCCAGCTTTCGCGGGCGGTCTCGAAGTCGGCGGGCGTGGACAGCGTACGCGCGTCCAGCCCCTTGTCGATGCGCTTGATCAATCCCGCCAGCACCTTGCCCGGGCCGCACTCGGCCACGCGGGTCACGCCGCGCGCGGCCAGGGCCTGCACGCAGCCGGTCCACTGCACGGGCTGGTAAAGCTGCTGCACCAGGGCCTGACGGATGGCATCCACGCCATCGTGCACGCGGGCATCGACGTTCTGCACGACCGGCAGCGACGGCACGCGCCACTGCAGGCCAGCCATGGTTTCGGCCAGGCGGTTGGCGGCTTCGCGCATCAGCGGGGTATGCGAGGGCACGCTCACGGCCAGCTTCACGGCCTTGCGCACGCCCTTCTCGGCCAGCAGCGCCAGCGCGCGGTCCACCGCGGCGGCGTCGCCGCCGATCACGATCTGGCCGGGCGAGTTGTAGTTGGCGGGAACCACGACCTGGCTGCCAGCGGCCTGTTCACAGACCTCCAGCACCAGCGCATCTTCGGCACCGAGCACGGCGGCCATGGCCCCCACGCCCGCCGGGGCGGCGTCCTGCATCAGCTGGCCGCGCAGACGCACCAGGTGGGCACCGTCGCGCAGGGTCAGCGCGCCTGCGGCCACCAGGGCGGTGTACTCGCCGAGACTGTGGCCGGCCAGCACGGCCGGCTGGGCCCCGCCCACGGCCTGCCACGCACGCCACACGCCAATGCTGGCGGCCAGCAGGGCCGGCTGGGTGTATTCGGTGCGGTTGAGCATTTCTTCCGGGCCGCCCTGCGAGAGCGCCCACAGGTCCACGCCGGCTCCATCGGAGGCTTCGGTGAAGGCTTCACGGACCTGCGGATGCAGCTCCGAGAGCTCGGCCAGCATGCCCAGCGACTGCGAGCCCTGGCCGGGGAACACGAATGCGAGAGTGGAATCAGTCACGCGGGGGTCCGCCTGCAAAAATCGAACGGCGAATGATAAGGGGGTTTAGTCTCCTCCGTCTGTACTGGCGCGTATGTGTGACGCGCCTGGATCGGTGCGCGCCCAGTAGTGCGCGGACAGTTCCTGGCCGTTGCGGAGGATGACGGCGGCGATGTCGGGATCGCCGCCCGCGAAGGTTTCCGGGTCCGCGCCGCACAGCCGGGCGAACAGCTTTTGATGGGCTGCGGCAACGAAATAGGCCTCTGTAGGCGGCGTTGCGTCACGATCGATCGCGGCGAAGGCAGTGGCGGCGTCGGCGGCGGCAGTGGCAGCCGCCTCGGCGATGCGCGCCATCAAGGTGACCTCGATGGCGCGGAGAGCAGCGGCATATCTGGCGTCGTTCATGGCCCGGCTCCAGCGGCCGCGCAAAGCGGCGGAACCGGCAGCTTAGTCCGCTTCCGTGCGATCAGACCAACATCTGCAGCATGTCCAGTTCGCCGTCGGCGAAGAAATCGCAGCAGATGGCCACCAGCATCAGCATGCCGAGCGTGGTGGCTCCGTGCACGATGAGAATGGCATGCGCCAGCGCGCGGGCGGAGCGGCCCATTTTCAGGGTGTAGCGGGCCAACCGCCGCAGGCGGCCGGAGACCGCATGCGCGTGTTCCAGCACCGGGGTATCGGCACCGTCCATGGCCTCGGCCATGAGCTGCTGCAGGCGCTCGGGGCGTTCTTCGTAGTATTTGGCCACGCCGTAGCCGAACAGCAGCCAGTCGCGGGCCTGGGCGTGGGCCAGGTCCATCACTTCGAGCGGGTCTTCCTCGAAATCGATGAAGCCGATGCGCTGGCCGTCCCAGGTCAGGTTGCGCGGCAACGGCTGGCCGAAGTACGCGCCCTTGCGGTGGGCGGCGGCAATGGCCTGCATGGCGGCGGATACCAGCGTGTCGCGACCGGCATCGTCAGCCTGGCGCAGGCAGGTGTTGAAGGAGCTGCCGTTGTCGCCCAGCACCAAGGCGGCGTGGCCACTGCCGATGACGTGGGGCACGTTCACCCCCTGGGCCAGGAGCTCTGCCAGGCGGCGCGCTTCGGTTTCGCGGGCAGCGTCACCGCCCCGGTGCGGCGGCGGACGCAGGGCATCAAGCTGGAAACGGTTGGCGATGAAGGTAAGCAGGCCGAGGGCGACCGCGCGGCTGCCCTCGCTGTACTGCTTGAGCCAGGCGCGCTGGCCTTCGATGGTGATCTGTTCGACCATGGATGTGTTCCCTTTGAAGAGCCCGGCCCTGCGGTCCGTCGCATGACCAAGGTCATGCGCTACCAGCGATGCAGACCAGCGATGCGAACCCGCGGGGAGGCGATACAGCGGAGCGCGGCCGAAACGCAAACGGCCCCGAAGACGGGGCCGTTGGATGCGGTCGCGTTTAACGCATTAATAACGCAGCAGCGCCGAACCCCACGTGAAGCCGCCACCGACGGCTTCCAGCAGCAGCAGCTGGCCGCGCTGGACACGGCCGGAACGCACGGCGGCGTCCAGCGCCAGCGGCACCGAGCCGGAGGAGGTGTTGCCGTGCTTGTCCACGGTCACCACCACCTGCTCCATGGACATGTCCAGGCGCTTTGCGGTGGCTTCGATGATGCGCAGGTTGGCCTGGTGCGGGATGAGCCAGTCCAGGTCGGCCTTGTCCAGACCATTGGCTTCCAGGGTCTCGTCGACCACGGAGTCCAACGCCTTGACGGCGTACTTGAACACGTCATTGCCCTTCATCAGAATCGCGCCGCGCGGGTTCTCGTTGTCGCCGTAGCCGGCCGAGACGCCCACCGGATTCCACAGCAGTTCCTTCTTGCTGCCGTCGGCATGCAGATGGGTGCTGAGGATGCCGGTTTCCTCGTCGGCCTTGAGCACGACGGCACCCGCGCCATCACCAAACAACACGCACGTGGTGCGGTCGTTCCAGTCGACGATGCGGGTGAGGGTTTCCGCACCGATCACCAGCACATGGCGGGCGTCACCGGAACGGATGAATTTGTCAGCCACGCTCAGCGCGAACACGAAGCCCGAGCAGGCGGCGTTCACGTCAAAGGCGGGGCACCCGCTCACACCGAGCTTGGCCTGGATCAGGCACGCGGTGGACGGGAAGATGAGGTCGGGGGTGGTGGTGCCCACGACGATCATGTCGAGCTGCGACGCCTCGATGCCGGCCGCTTCCAGTGCCCGCAGGGCCGCCTGGTAGCCGAGATCGCTGGTGGTTTCGGTTTCGGCCGCAATGTGCCGTTCGCGAATACCGGTGCGCGTCTGGATCCACTCATCGCTGGTGTCGACCAATTTCTCCAGATCCTGGTTGGTCAGCACTTTTTCGGGCAAATAACTACCAGTGCCCGCGATCCTCGAGTAGATCCGCTTGCTCAT
>JAEWLO010000473.1 GCA_023457475.1 Pseudomonadota bacterium
CAGCGAGGTGGTGTACCCACTCAGCTGCGCCAGCGGAGCCAATCCAACCACCTCGGCACGTCCGCCCTGGTCATCGATGGACGACACACGCCCATGGCGCCGGTTGAGATCGCCGACCACATCGCCCACATGCACCGATGGCACGTGGATGGCCAGCTCCATCACCGGTTCCAGCAGACGCGTACCGGCCTGCGCCAGCGCCGCCTTGATCGCTTCGCCGCCCGCACGATGGAACGCCATGTCCGACGAATCCTTCGCATGGGTCTGGCCATCGGTCAAGGTGACCTCGATGCCGACCACCGGATGGCCACGCGGGCCCTCCGACAGCGCTGCACGCACGCCCTTCTCCACCGCTGCCACGAAACCACGCGGAATCACGCCACCCACGGTACGGTCAACGAAGGTCACCTCGCCGTCCTCACGTGGGGCCACGTCGATCAGCACACGGGCAAACTGACCGGAACCGCCGGTCTGCTTGACCACCTTGCCTTCAACGCCCGACACCGGGCGCGCAGGGGTTTCCTGGTAGGCCACACGCGGTGCGCCGGTGCGCACGGTGACGTTCCACTCCGTGCGCAGACGCTCCACCATGACCTCCAGGTGCAGCTCGCCCATGCCCCACACCAGGGTTTCCCCGCTGTCCGCGTCGGTGTCGACACGGAACGACGGATCTTCCTGGGCCAGACTCGCCAGGCCCTGGCTGATACGGATGAGGTCGGCCGCCTTTTCCGCGGTCAACCGCCACGCCAGCACCGCATGCTGTGCCTGGATGGCATCCAGCCGCAGCGGCTGCGACGGCGCACTGAGCGTTTCGCCGCTCACCGCATCCTTCCAGCCCAGCACCGCGACGATGTCACCGGCCACGGCCTGCTTGATGTCGTGGGTCTGGTCGGCCTGCACCCGCACCAGCCGGCTGACACGCCGGCCCTGCGCATGGTGCGAGCTGGCCAACGCATCGCCGACCTTCAGCGTGCCCGAGTACACCCGCACGAAGCTCAGCGCGCCGTGGTGCTGATGAGTGATCTTGAACAACAGCGCAGCAAGCGGGCCTGCCGCATCCGGCGACAACGACACCGTACCCTGTTCGCTGTCGGCAACAACCGCCGGCCGGTCTTCCGGGGCCGGCAGGTAATCGACAATCGCGTCCAGCAGCGGCTCGATGCCTTTGCTCTTGAACGCAGCGCCTGCCAGCACCGGCACGCCGGCACCGGCCAGCGTGGCCCGGCGCAGCGCGGCGCGCAGCGTGTCGGCGTCGACCGCCAACCCTTCCAGCCAGGCATCGGCCAGCAGCGCGTCGTGGTCGGCCACGGCCTCCACCAGCTGCTGGCGCATCGGCTCCCACTGGTCCTGCTCGGCCTCCGTCCACGCGGTGCGCGCCGGGGTACCTGCGTCGTTCCAGCGGACCACGCTGCGCTCGACCAGATCGACCCAGCCACTGAAGTCGCTTTCGTTGCCCAGTGGCACGCCGATCGCCCACGGCCGCGCCTGCAGCTTTTCCTGCAGCTGCGCCAGCACGCGGTCGAACGAGGCACCGATGCGGTCCATCTTGTTGACGAACGCGATCAGCGGCACGCCGTGACGACGGGCCTGGTGCCACACGGATTCAGACTGCGGCTGCACGCCGTCCACGGCCGAGAACACCGCCACTGCGCCATCGAGCACACGCAGCGAGCGTTCAACCTCGATGGCGAAGTCGATATGCCCGGGGGTGTCGATCAGGGTCAGGTGATGGGTGTGGCCGTCACGGGGAGCCCAATGCGCCTGCACGGCGGCAGCACCGATGGTGATGCCGCGCTCGCGCTCTATCGCCGAGAAGTCGGTGGTGGTGGCGCCGTCATGGACTTCGCCCACACGGTGGATTTCGCCCGTTTTCCACAGCAGGCGTTCAGTCAGGGTGGTTTTGCCGGCGTCGATGTGGGCAATGATGCCGAGGTTGCGACGCAGGTTGAGGGTCGGGGTGTTCATGATGTTCGATCTCGCTGCCAACTCCAGGAAGCCGCACGCCGCCGTTGGCTAACGGGCGTGCGGCCAGATTTCGGGCTCGGCGATGAGGTGCATGACACGTTCTCCTTTGAGGACTCTGCTAGGCGGAAACGAAAAGAGCGCCCGGTGGGCGCTCTGTCTGGGGTGCTCGGATGACCGGTTATCCGATCAGTGACCTGAGCCGCAAGGCAGACGCGCCCGTGCCGCGAAAACGCGGTGCTGGGTAAAAAACGTCAGGAGCGGCATCGAGGACATGGCGGTTCGGGTCGGGATATGCGGCGCATTCTAGACCTCTCATCGGGCGGTGCAAGGGTATATTCGCGCCATTGATGGAACACAGGGGATCCAGTGCCTGCATTGTTCTGGATTGGTGCATTGCGGTGCCGTATATGCGAATACGTCGCAATTGCGTTCTGCGGAGTTAGTTTTTAGAATACGCCGCACACCGTCGCCATCGCGACGGTGATGACGCTGGCCGCGAAGAGCAGCCACGCAGGGCGTGGCTCTACGCCGCGGGTGGCGGTCTCCCTTCTGCGTTTCGAGTGCTGCCTATGTCCCCCTCCCCCCTTGCCCTTGCCTGCCTGCTCGCCATGGCGGCACCCGCCGCGCTTGCCCAGAACGCAGCAACCGATCTGGACGGCGTGCAGGTCAACGCCTACCGCACCACCAACAGCACCAGCGGCGCGACCAAAACCTCCACAGCAATCGCCGAGACCGCCCAGTCGGTCTCGGTCATCGAACGCGCGGAACTGGATGCCCGCGGCGTGCAGTCGCTCAACGACGCCATGCGCTACGTCGCGGGTGTGAGCCTGGAAAGCAGTGGCATCGACAACCGCGTGGACGACTTCCGCATCCGCGGTTTCGATGCTGGCAGCTGGGCCAACAATGTCACCCTGGACGGCATGCGCGCACCGCAGGGCAGCCAGTGGAACCGCAGCATGTTCGACAGCTGGAACCTGGCGCGGGTCGAAGTACTGAAGGGCCCGTCGGCGGTGATGTACGGCCAGATGGCCCCGGGCGGCATGGTGAACCAGGTCAGCAAGACCCCTACCCCGGACCAGCAACAGCTGCTGCGGCTGGGCGTGGATGCGAACGGGCAATACAGCGCCGCGTTCGATATCGGTGCCGGTACCGCCGACAACGGCCATCTTGCACGTCTCGTCGGCCTGTATCGCGACGGCAACACGCAGATCAAGCACACCGAACAGGCGCACTGGTTCCTGGCCCCGAGCTACACCTGGCAGATCGCCGATCGCACGCGGCTGACCCTGCTGGGCATGTACCAGAAGGATGACGGCGGTTCGACCTATCAGTTCCTGCCGATGGCCAGCACGCTGACCCCGACGCAGTACGGCTACATGAAGAACAGCACCTTCATCGGCGAACCGGGCTGGAACACCTTTGACCGCACGTTGTGGACAGCCGGCTGGTTGTTCGAACACCAGTTCAACGACCACCTCACCCTGGTTCAGAACGCGCGTCGCACGCACGTGGATTCGCTGTACCGGGGCGTGGTCACCTTCGGCGCGCTCAATGCCGATGGCCGCACGCAGAACCGCCGCGGTGTGCAGGGCACAGGCGATTCCGACGGCGATACCTTCGACACCCGCCTGCAGGCACGCTTCAGCACCGGCGCGGTCGACCACACGGTGCTGCTGGGCTGGGACTGGCAGCGCGCCGACTGGGAAGGCGTCCGCAGTGCAATGAGCAACCCACGCGCGATCGATGTGTTCAACCCGGTCTATTACAGCTACCAACCCACCGTGACCACGGAGACCCCGACTGCCGGCGTGAACCGCCAGAGCGGCGTGTACCTGCAGGACCAGCTGTCGGCGGGCAACTGGCGTTTCACCCTGGGCGGTCGCTATGACTGGACCAAGGACGACACGCTGAGCGCGACGCGGAACATCGCCACGGGCATTTCACAGCCGGGTCCGCACAACGTGATCAAGAACGAGGCGTTCACCGGTCGCGCGGGCGTGCTGTACGTGTTCGAGAGCGGCCTGACACCCTACGTCAGCTACGCTGAATCCTTCCAGCCCTCGACCAAGTCGCCGCTGGACAGCTTCACCCGCGATGCATTCGACCCCGTCACGGGCGAGCAGTGGGAGGCAGGTCTGAAGTACCAGCCGGTCTCGGTGGATGGCCTGCTGACGCTGGCGGTATACGACCTGCGACAGCAGAACATGATCGTGGACGACCCGAACCCGGCTCACCGCAACTGCGGCAGCACGGGGACGACGGTGTGCTCGATCCAGGGCGACGAGGGCCGCGTGCGGGGCGTCGAGCTGGAGGGCCGCATCACGCCGTTCGAGGGCTTCAGCCTGATCGGCGCGGCGTCGCGCATGGACTCGGAAATGGTGCAGTCCAGCGCCTACGCGGGCAAGCAGCTGGCGATGGTGCCGGATTACACCGCCTCGTTCTGGGCCGACTACACGTTCCAGGCCGGCGCACTACGCGGCCTGAGCCTGGCTGCCGGTGCGCGCTACAACGGCGAGAGCTACGGCGACAGCGCCAACCTCTACCGCATTCCGGGCTACACCCTGTTCGATGCGGCGATCCGCTACGATCTCGGCCAGCTCGGCCACACCTCCGTGCAGCTCGCGCTCAACGCCAGCAACCTGGGTGACAAGCGGTACGTGTCGACCTGCACTGGCGTTTCGTCCTGCTACTACGGCAGCGGTCGCACGGTGATGGCGACGGCTACGTTTGGGTGGTAAGCCGCCTCCCCGTAGAGCCGGGCTCTGCCCGGCTGCTTCATGCATCTTGGCGAACAGCCGGTGTGCAACGGTCCGCTGGCTTTGGCGGGACGGTATGGGTTTGCGGGGGATCCCGCGCGCCTTCGGCCCGCCAGATCCGCGCATTTCACCTTAACCCCGCGCCGTTGGCGCGCCCCCTTCAACAAGAAGGGGGCTCTTCACCCGACAGGATTTCGCGATCGGACGGCAGCCACGCAGGGCGTGGCTCTACGCCGTGGACTTTCCCGGGGCCACCGACCGACTGTCGAGGGGGGGTCGGGATGGGTTTGCGGGGGCATGAGCCGCATGGATGCGGCGACTGAGCCTACACGGACGTACTTGCGGCGTCCCCCGCAAACCCATACCGTCCCGCCAAAGCCAGCGGACCGTTGCACACCGGCTGTTCGCCAAAAACCATCAGCAGCCACGCAACACGAGGCATCAAGGATCCCCGACAACCACCAGCGGTACGTCGCGCTGCGGATGCCGCAATACCAGCACAGGTTGCTGGTAGACGCGTTCGATATGCTCGCGCGTCAGAACAACATCCGGCGTGCCATCGGCCGCTACCCGCCCCTGCTCCAGCAGCACGATGCGGTCCGCGTAGCCGGCGGCCAGATTCAGGTCGTGCACCACCACGATCACGCAGGCACCTGCGTCGGCCAGGCGGCGCACCGCGCGCAGCGTGCGCTCCTGGTGGCGCAGGTCCAGCGCGGCCGTCGGCTCGTCCAGCAACAGCAGCGGCGTGTCCTGGGTCAGTACACGTGCGAAGGTCGCCCGCGCCGCCTCACCACCGGACAGCGTGCGGACCTCGCGTGCACGCAGTGCCTGCATCTCCGCCTGCTCCAGGGCGGCCTCGATCAACGCCGCATCGCGCACGGGATCCGCAGCGTGCGGCAGCCGCCCCATCGCCACCACTTCTTCCACCGTGAACCCGAAACGCACCGCGTGGTCCTGGGGCATCACCGCCCGCTCGCGCGCCAGTGCCATCGCCTTCCAGTGCGCGATCGGCTGATCGTGCAGGATCACATCGCCCGTATCCGCTGCCACGTCACCCGCCGCCACCGAAAGCAGCGTCGATTTTCCGGCTCCGTTGGGACCCACCAGCGCCGTCAGCGTGCCCGGTGAAAAACCCAGGGTGATGCCGTGCAGGATCTGGCGCGCTCCGTAGCGCAGTCCGACCGCTTTCAGATGAAGAAACGGTGCCGTCATACCGCCCCGCTCCGCCGCTGGTGCATCACCAGCCACAGGAAGAACGGCGCGCCCAGCGCGGCCGAGAACAGCCCCAGCGGAATCTCGGCCGGCGGGTCCAGCGTGCGTGCCGCGGTGTCGGCCACCACGATCAGCAGTGCCCCGGTGACCGCCGATACCGGCAGCAGCCAGCGATGGCCCGGCCCTACCAGCATGCGCACCACGTGCGGCACCACCAGGCCGACGAACCCGATGGACCCGGCGAAGGCCACCGCCGCACCGACCAGCAGCGCACTGAAGGCGATCAGCTTCAGCCGTGTGCGCTTCACGTCCAGGCCCAGGTGCTGTGCCTGGCGCTCCCCCAGCGCCAGCATGTCCAATGGTGTGGCCAGCCGCAACAGCGCAAGCGTGCCGACCACGAACACCGGCACGGCCGCCGCCACGTCCGTCCAGTCCGCCTGGGCCAGCGAGCCCATCTGCCAGAACACCAGCGACTGCAGTTCGCTTTCACTGGCGATGTAGGTGAGAAAGCCGATCGCCGCCGAACAGAACGCCGCCATGGCGATCCCCACCAGCAGCAGCGTTGCCGTGCCGCTGGTGCGGCTGGGCCGGGCCAGTGCATAGGTCAGGCTGATCGCGGCGGCACCGCCCCCGAATGCCGCCAGCGGCAGCATCCAGCCACCCACGCTCCCCGCCCCCCGCACCATGGCCGCCCCCGCCCCCCGGGCGGCCCCCTGGGTGGCGCCCCCGCTGCCCGGGTCCGCGGGCG
>JAEWLO010000474.1 GCA_023457475.1 Pseudomonadota bacterium
GTGACGTGCTGGCCGTCGCTGTTGGTACCGTAGCCGATGATCTCGGCCAGGATGGTGGCACCGCGCGCCTGCGCGTGTTCCGGGTCTTCCAGGATCAGCGTGCCCGCGCCCTCGCCCAGCACCAGGCCGGCGCGGTGGGCGTCGAACGGGCTGGGGGTGGTGTGTGGTGCGTCGTTGCGCGTGCTGGTGGCGTACAGCGTGTCGAACACCGCCGCGGCGGTGGCATCCAGCTGTTCGGCTCCGCCGGTGACCATCACGGTCTGCTTGCCGCTGCGGATCGCCTCGAAGCCGGCACCGACGCCCTGGCTGCCCGAGGTACAGGCGCTGGAGGTGGTGTACACGCGCCCGGTGAGCCCGAAGAACACGCCGATGTTCACCGGAGAGGTGTGGCTCATCATCTTCAGGTAGGTGGTCGCGCTGATGCCTTCGGTGGTGTTTTCGTTGAGCATGCGCCCGAATTCGGCGGTGGCCTCGTGGCTGCCTGAAGACGAACCGTAGGCCACGCCGGTGCGCCCGCCACGCAGCACGGGATGGCCGAGCAGGCCCGCCCCTTCCAGCGCCAGCTCGGTGGCTCGTACCGACATCACCGCGACCTTGCCCATGCTGCGGGTGGTCTTGCGGTTGTAGTGCGGCGGCAGCACGTAGTCCTCCGCAGGTGCGGCCAGACGGGTGTTGAGGCCGTCGTACACCTCCCAGCGCGGGATGTAGCGCACGGCGTTCTCGCGCGCATGCAGGCGCGCGCGGATCGTGGGCCAGTCATGGCCGAGCGGGCTGATGGCGGCGGCACCGGTGACCACGACGCGACGTTCGTTGCGGCTCATCAGACCATGCCTCCATTGACCGAAATCACCTGGCGGGTGATGTAGCCGGCCGGTTCGGACAGCAGGAACGCCACGGTGGCGGCCACTTCTTCCGGCTGGCCGAGGCGGCCGGCGGGAATCAGCTTGAGCGCGTGGTCGACGATCTCTTCGTTGATCATGTCCGTTTCGATCAGGCCCGGGGCCACGCAGTTGACGGTGATGGCACGGCTGGCCAGTTCCAGCGCCAGTGCCTTGGTCGCCCCGATGATGCCGGCCTTGGCCGCGCTGTAGTTGGTCTGGCCGCGGTTGCCCACCAGCCCCGAGACCGACGACAGGGTCACGATGCGGCCCGGCTTGCGCCGGCGCACCATCGGCATCACCACCGGGTGCAGGACGTTGTAGAAGCTGTCCAGGTTGGTGTGCACCACCGCGTCCCAATCCTCGGCGGTCATCGCCGGGAACGCGCCATCACGGGCGATGCCAGCGTTGCAGACCACGCCGTAGTACGCGCCATGGGCCTCGATGTCGGCCTCGAGCGCGGCACGTGCGGCGTCGCGGTCGGCCACGTCGAAGGCCAGCACGCGGGCCTGCCGGCCGAGCGCCTGGATCTCCGCCGCGACGGCCTGCGCTTCGTCGATGCGGCTGCGGCAGTGCACCACCACGTCGAAGCCGTCGCGCGCGATCCGCAGCGCCACGGCCTTGCCGATCCCCCGGCTGGCGCCGGTCACCAGCACGGTCAAATTCCCTGTCATGCCTCTCCACTCTCCAGATAGGCCATCGCATCATGCGGTTCGAACACCGATACGTTGGCAACTGCCAATTCCGTTTCACCCGCCAGAATCCGGCAGGCGAACATTCCCAACCCATTTTCGCCCATCAGCTCGCACTGTGCCTCCACCCGCAGGCAATCGCCCGGTGTGAAGAACGGCTGGTGGGCGGTGTAGCGACGAGTGCCCAGCAGGAAGCCGATCGAGGGCTCCCGCCCCTCCTGGCGTGCGCGGCACCCGGCCCAGGCCGCGATCGCCTGCGCCATGTACTCCACGCCGACCCAGGCGGGCACGCCTTGGGCGGTCGCGAACAGGCCGCTGGCGGGCACATCCACCTCGACCACGATGGCCTCGGCCTGCCAGGCGATGACCCGGTCGATCAGGCGCATGCTGTCCCGATGCGGCAGGACGCTGTCGATGTCGTCAGGCAGCCACATGCTCAGCTCCGGGCCAGGGCCAGCACGGCATTGCTGCCGCCGAAGGCGAAGGAGTGGCTGAGCACGTGCTGCAGGGGCCGCGCCGCCCGCGCACCGGGGCTGACCAGGGCCAGCGCCGGCAGCGCATCATCGGCCGCGCCGTCCCAGAAATGCGCGGGCAGACGCTGCTCGGGGTTGTCGGCAAGGGTCAGCCAGCACAGGGCGGCCTCGATCGCGCCAGAGGCCCCGAGGGTGTGCCCGGTGAGGGGCTTGGTCGAGCTGGCCGGGACCTGGGTGCCGAGCACGGTGGCCACCGCCAGGCTTTCCATGGCGTCGTTGTGACCGGTGGCGGTGCCATGGAGGTTCACGTAATCCACCTGTGCCGGTTCCAGTCCCGCGCGCCGCAGGGCCTGCTCGATGGCATCGATGGCTCCCAGCGCTTTCGGGTCGGGCGCGGACATGTGGTGGGCGTCGGACGACTCTCCCCAGCCGGACAGGCGCACCGGACCGGGCTCGCGGGTCATCAGGAACAGCGCCGCGCCTTCGCCGATGTTGATCCCGTTGCGGTGGCGCGAGAACGGATTGCAGCGCGCCGCCGAGACCGACTCCAGCGCGCTGAAGCCGGCCACGGTGAAGCGGCACATTGAATCGGCACCGCCGGCGACCACGGCGTCCACCACGCCGGCGCGCAGCAGGCGCGCAGCCGACATCAGCGCCTTGGCGCTGGACGAACAGGCGGTGGAGATCGTCCACGCCGGGCCGCGGCTGCCGATCTGCTCCCGCACGAAGCGTGCACTGGTGCCCATTTCCTGCTGGGCGTAGTGGAAGTCATCCGGCCAGCAGCCCTGCTCGGCCTGCATGCGCAGGGCGTTTTCGGACTCGCCGATGCCGGAAGTGCTGGTGCCGACGATCACCGCGACGCGCGGGGCGCCGTAGCGGGCGATGGCCGCGTCCACCGCCGGGCGGATCTGCTCGAGCGCTGCCGCCAGCAGCGCGTTGTTGCGCCCGCGCAGTTCCACCGGCAGCGCGGACAGGTCCGGCAGCGGCGTACGCACTTCGCCCAGTGCCAGGGTGCGTCCGGCCAGCAGGGTGTCATTGTCGTTCAGGCCCCCGGGCTGGTCGGCAAACAGGCCGGCGCGGACGTCGGCGTGGCCGTAGCCCAGCGCGCAGACCACACCCAGTTCATTCAGAAATACCGCGCTGCTCACTGCGTTGCCTGTCCCATGTCCATCGATTCGATCACCAGTTCATAGCCTTCGGCCAGATTACGCAGGCGGACCCGTTGGGGATCCAGTCGCTCCAGCACCAGCCACGCCTTGCCGTCCTGCTCCAGCTGCCGGCCCGCGCCGGCGTCAACCAGGGTCCATCCCCCAGGCAGCGCCGCACGGATGGCATCGGCCGGCCACAGCGCGAACTGAAGGTCGTCCAGCACGCGTTCGCCGCGCACCTGCGGCGGCAGCCACGGCGCGCGGGTCTGTTCCAGCGTGGTGCCGTCCCAGACCATGCGCACGCCGGTCTGACCCATCGCCTGCACCGCCAGCCGGACCTCGTCGGCATCGGCCTCCAGCAGCGCGTCGAGCTCACGCTCATGGGTACCGAAGCGGAACTGCAGGCGCTGCTGCAGTTGCAGCGGCGTGGGCAGCGCCGACGGAGCCAGCTGCAGGGTGGGCAGCTGGGCGAGCGGCGCGGGCATGCGGGTGCTGGCACAGGCGGCCAGCCCCACGCACAGCAGCAGGGCCAGGATCAGGCGCTGCACAGTTCCTCCAGCACCTTCAGGCGGCGGCCACTGTCGTCGGCGACGTAGGGGTTCCTGGTGTCCCAGGCGTAGCCGGCCAGGATCGAGGAGATCATGCGGCGCACGTCCGGCTGCGGGTCGGGGTGGTAGATGATCTTCTGGAAGCCACCGGCGTACCAGGCTTCGACGAAGCGGCGGAAGGTCTTGACCCCGGCGCGCAGCGGAATGGCGAACTCGGCCTCCCAGTCCACGGTCTCGCCCGCGTGCTCGCGGGCGATGCAGTCGCTGGCCAGCTGCGCCGACTTGAACGCGATGGTGACACCGGAGGAGAACACCGGGTCGAGGAATTCACCGGCGTTGCCCAGCAGCGCATAGCCCTCGCCCCACAGCGAGCTGACATTGGCCGAGTAACCGGTGATGGTGCGCACCGGCAGTACCGCCCACTCGGCGTTCTTCAACAGACGGGTCAGGTTGGGGTCTTCGCCGACGATGGCCTGCAGCTTCTCCAGGTCGGTGCCGCTGTACTTCTCGAAGAAGCTCGGTTCGGCGACCACGCCCAGCGAGCAGCAGCCGTTGGAGAAGGGGATGGTCCAGTACCACACGTCCACATGCTCGGGATGGGTGGTGATGAGGATCTTGTTGCGATCAAAGCCCGCATCGGCCGGAATGTGATCGCGTACGTGGCAGAAGATCGCGCCACGCACGGGGAAGTTCGAGGGCGACTCCAGATTCAGCAGGCGCGGCAGCAGGCGGGCGAAGCCGCTGGCGTCGAGAATGAAACCCGCTTCGATGGTGTACTCGCTGCCGTCCGGGCGACGCACCTGCACGCGCGCCGGGCGGCCCGGCTGCACCGACAGCACTTCGTCGCCGAAGCGCAGCGTGGTGCCCATGCGCTCCGCGCCGCGCGCCAGCACGTCGTCGAAGTTGGCGCGCTGCACCTGGTAGGTGGTGCCCCAGCCCGGCGAGAACTTGTCGCGGAAGTCGAATTCGGTGGTGCGCCCGCCGCGCACGAATGCCGCGCCGTTCTTGTACTGGAAGCCCGCCTGTACCACGTCCTGCAGCAGGCCGGCCGCCTCGATGTACTCCATGCTCTGCGGCAGCAGGCTTTCGCCGATGGAGAAGCGCGGGAACTGCTGGCGCTCCAGCATCAACACCTGGCGGCCCTGCCTGCGCAGCATCGCGGCGGCGACGGAGCCGGCCGGGCCGGCCCCGATGATGAGGATTTCGGTGCGTTCCACCGCGTCTGCGGCAGCGGTTGCGTCAATCACGGCAGCGTTCATCGATACATCCTTGGATCAGAAGAGTGGAGGAAGGTGCGTGTGCTCAGTGTGGAGCGTCATGCGGGGGTGGGCGGAACAGCGGCGAGATCAGCCAGACCAGGCCGATGCCGAACAGCAGGGTGAGGCCGAACGCACGCAGGGCCGGGGTCGCCGACAGGCCGAGCAGGCCGAAGGAGAGCCAGGTGCTGGCCGCGCCCACGCAGACCGCCAGCCAGGCGCTGTCATCGCCCCGGTGTTCGATGAGGAAGATGCCGTAGTCGATGCCCATGCCCAGCAGCAGCATCAGGGCCAGGACATTGAACAACTGCAGCGGCTGCCCGAACAGGCCGAGCAGGCCCAGGGTCAGCGCGCCGGCCGCCAGGGTCGGGGCGAACACCCGCCAGGCCTGGGCGCGGTAACGCGCGTACAGCACCGCGAACACCAGCACGATGCCGACCAGCAGCAGCACGCTCATCAGTTTGCGGTAGTGCTTGAGCAGCGCGGAGAAGTCGGCGGTGCGGTCGACCCAGCGCACGCCGTCGATGCCCTTTGCCTGCGCTTCCAGCAGGGTCAGCGCGTCGGGGCGCGAGAGGTCGTCCACCATCACCACCGAGGCCATGCCCTGCCCCACCGTTCCCAGCCACAGGTGACGGAACGGCATCGCCGCCGGTGATGCCAGGAACGCCTCGGCCTGCAGGTCCTTCGCAGCAAAGTCCGGGCGCTGCAGCGGCTCGCCCACCGCTTCGCCGACCTGGGCCAGCACCTGCGGCTCCACCTTCGCGGTGAGCGCGGCATCGGCGTGCTGGCGCTGCACCGAGGGCAGCCATTCACTGAGGGCGCGGTAACCGCCGATCTGCTTCTCGCCGGCCAGCACGCGCAGGCGGTCCACCAGCGCTTCCTCGCGCTGCAGCACCTGTTCGGCGTTGTCGCCCTGCACCAGATAGAACTGGGCGGGGCTGGGCAGGCCGAGCATCTGGCTGATGCGGATCTGCTGGGTGATCAGGTCCATCGGCGAGGACTGCAGGCTGCGCAGGTCGTCATCGGGGTGCAGGCGCAGCATGCCGGCGGCGGAGAGGATCGCCACAACGCCGAGGAACACCGCCACGCGCCGACCCTGCAGGCGCGGCCAGCGCTCCAGCGTGCCACCGAGCCACTGCGCGAAGCGGGTGCGACGGATCTCGCCGCCATCCAGCCACGGGAACCAGAAAATGACGGTGAGGAATGCGGCGGCCAGCCCAACCACCGAGAACAGCGCCATCTGGCGCAGGCCGGGGAATGGAGCCAGCCCGAGGGCCAGATACGCCAGCGCGCTGGTCAGCAGGGCCAGCCACAGGCCGGGCAGCAGATGGCGCAGCAGCTTCCAGCGGCGGTCGGCCGGTTCGGCCTGGCGGGAGGCGAACCAGTGGATGCCATAGTCCTCGGCCACGCCGACCAGCGACGCACCGAACACCAGGGTGAGCACGTGGACCTTGCCGAACACCAGCACGGTGACGGCCAGGGCCACGCCGCAGCCGATCAGCAGCGAAGCGGCTACCAGCAGGATCGGGCGCAGCGAACGGAACGCCAGCCAGACCAGCAGCAGTACCGCCGCCAGCGAGCCCCAGCCGATGGTATTGATTTCCCAGTTGGCCTGCACCGCGGCGGCCTCGGCATGCAGCGGCACGCCGGCGCGCAGGACCTCCAGATCCGGGGCCTGCTGTCGCGCCGCAGCGGCGGCCGCATCGAGCAAAACATCGATGTGGCGTTCACCGTCCAGCTGGAAGGCGGAGCCGACGGTGTCGTACTGCACGATGGACCAGTGCTTGCCGTCCGCCTCGAGCAGACCGTCCTCGCCCAGCTGCAGACCGGAGCCCAGCGCGCGCTCCTGCCACCACTGCGGCCACAGCGACAGCGGATCCTGCCGCCATTCGGTGAGGCGGGGTGCGCCCATGGGGCCGTAGAGCGATGCCAGCGCGGATTCAGCCAGCGCGCCGGCTTCTGCAGCCTGCAGCTGGTCACGCTGCGTCGTGGTCAGCAGGCGATCGCGGTAGGGCGCATAGAACGTGCGGGCCTGGTCGAACCAGCCCTCTATGGAGCCGGCTTCGCGGATCAATGCACCGGCGTCCGGATGGGCAGCGATCGCGTTGCGGAAGGCGGCTTCCGCAGCCTTGGTCTTCGCCGCGTCCGGGCTGCCAAGCAGCACCACCACCTGGCGCGCGTTGGCGTCGGCGATGCGGCGGGTGACATCGGACAGCAGGCGGTCGTGTGCGTCCTGCGGCAGCAGTGCGAGGATGTCGGTGTCGATCCGCGACTCGCTTTTCCACAGCTGCCACTGCTGTACGCCCAGGCCGACCAGCACCAGCAGCCAGACAATGGCCAGCCAGCGCCAGGCGCGCTGCAGGCGCGGCGTCGGCGTGAACGCCGCCTTCAACGACTCATTCAAACCGGCTGCCCTCTTCCGCGTTCAACACCGCCGGGGTTTCGCTCATGCCGGCGAAGTGGATGCGGGTGACGTCCTGGTTCGCTTCGGTGATCTCCACCTCGCGCACGTAACGGTCGCCGCTCAGCTTCAGGCCGGTGAACACCTTGGCCAGCATCGCCGAACGCGGCGTGAGCTGCATGCGCCAGCCGTCCTGCGGCAGCGCCTCGACGGTAACGTTGAACTGCGCGGACAGCGCCTGCGCGTCGCCGCTCATCAGCGCGAACATGATCGCGTTGACCGAACGCATGGCCGGCTGCTGACGGGCGTCGAGCTCGACCCGGGTGCTGCCATCGCGCTGGCGGCTGAGGATGCGGTCACGGGTGACCACGACCTCCGACGGGAACGGCTTGAGCGTGGTCCAGATCACGCCGTGTTCCTGGGCCAGTACGAAACGCCCCTGCGAGCGCAGCGGGTTCTTGAAGCCGCTGACCTGCTTTTCCTGGGTGAAGTCGCCGCGCAGCACGGTGACCTTGGCCACGCGTTGCTTGACCAGGTTCACATCGGCAGGCGGAGCGGCGGTGACACCCGCGGCCAGGCCACAGAGGAGCATCAGCACGCACAGCGTGCGCAGCAGACGGTTCATTGCACTTCCACTCCCAGTCGCTCCCACAGCACGGCGGGACACAGGTACAGCATTTCGTTGGTCGCCGCGTCCACCGCCACCTGGATCGTGTGGGCGCGCGTGAGCACCTGGCCACTGCCGGCATCGGTGATCTCGTAGACGATCTTCAGGCGGTTTTCCCATTCGCTGATGGTGGCGCGCACGCGCAGCGCCTGCCCGTACAGCAGCGGCCGGATGTACTTCACCCGCGCATCCACCACCGGCCACAGGTAGCCGGACTCGCGCATCTGCGGGTAGTCGTAGTCGTACTGCTGCAGCAGCGCGCAACGAGCCACTTCGAAGTACTTGAAGTAGTTGCCGTGCCACACCACGTGCATCGGGTCGCAGTCATGGAAGGTGGGCGACAGCGCCACCTCGTAGCTCAGATCAGGCATACAGGCTCCAGCGCTGGCCACGGATATCCTCCAGCAGCGCACGCAGTTCTCCATCCAGGGCGCGGTCTTCCTCGACCAGCGCGATACGTTCGCCCAGGTCCTGGTACATGGCCTCCAGGTCCCCGTGCAGGGTCGCCTTCATGCCCACGCGCTGGCGCAGCGCGATGCCCTGGCGGGCGGCAATCAGCATGCCGGCCACGACCTGCTCGGTCAGCTCGATCACGCGCAGGCAGTCGCGCGCGGCGATGGTGCCCATGCTGACCTTGTCCTGGTTGTGGCATTCGGTGGAGCGCGAGAACACCGATGCAGGCATGGTCTGCTTGAGGGCTTCTGCTGTCCACGCCGAGACACTGATCTGCAGCGCCTTCAGGCCATGGTTGATCGGCGCGCGCGGCCCGGTGGAACCGGACAGATTGGCCGGCAGCCCGTGGTTGTAACGGGCGTCCACCACCAGCGCGAGCTGGCGGTCCAGCAGATCGGCCAGATTGGCGATGGTGTTCTTCAGGGCATCCATCGCGAAGGCGATGTGGCCACCGTAGAAGTGGCCGCCGTGCAGGATGCGCTCACCGTCGGCGTCGATCAGCGGATTGTCGTTGGCGCTGTTCAGTTCGGTTTCGATCAGCTGGCGCAGGAACGGCAGCGCATCCTGGACCACGCCGATCACGTGCGGCGCGCAGCGCAGCGAATAGCGGTCCTGCAGGCGCTGTTCGTTGCGCGGCGGACGGTCGCTGTGCAGGTCCTGGCGCAGGCGTGCGGCGATCTGCATCTGGCCCGGATGTGGCTTGGCCGCGAACAGCATCTCATCGAAGTGGTGCGCGTTGCCGTCGGCGGCCAGGACGTTGAAGGCGGTCAGGCGGGTTGCCAACCGGGTGAGGTAGTCCGCGCGGTCGTACGCAAGGCAGGCCAGCGCGGTCATCACCGCCGTGCCGTTCATGATCGCCAGGCCTTCCTTGGGCCGCAGCCGCAGCGGGGTCATGCCGATTTCGGCCAGGACCTCGGCGGCCGGGCGTCGCGCGCCCCTGTACATCACCTCGCGCTCGCCGCACAGCACCGCCGCCACGTAGGACAGCGGGGTGAGGTCGCCGCTGGCACCGACCGAGCCTTCGGCCGGAATCAGCGGGAGCACGTCGTGGCGCAGCAGCGTGGCCAGCCCCTGCAGGAGCGGATGGCTGACCCCGGACATGCCGCGCACGAGCGAGGCCAGGCGCGCGGCGAGCACGGCGCGGGTCTCCGACTCGTCCAGGAAACGGCCCAGGCCGCAGCCGTGATAGGTGAACAGATGGTGCGGCAGCTCGGCCACCAGCGCTGGCGGGATGTTCACGGTGCACGAGTCGCCGTAGCCGGTGGTGACCCCATAGATCACCCCGTCCTCGCGCAGCAGGCGATCAAGAAAGTCCGCGCCGCGCTGGATGCGGTCCACGAAGTCGGGGCTGTCGCTGACCACCGCGTCGGCCTGCCGGCGGGACAGCGCGACCACGTCTTCGATGCGTAGCGGCGCGTCGCCGAACGCCAATGTCGGACGCGCGGACGTGTGGCGGGAGGTGTCGAGTTGGGCGTTACTTTCCATGCGATGCCTGATCCCAGAAGGGGAAGAAGATGAACCAGTCGTAAGGGGCCTGCGTGACCTGTACTTCCAGCCAGCGCGCGAACTGTTCGGCCTGGGCGGTCAGCGCCGCATCGCGCGAGCCGCGCGGCAGGACGATGCGGTCGCTGAAGTGTTCAAAGCGCACCCGATAGCCGTCGCCTTCATGCAGGCAGGCCATGGTGTAGACCGGGCAGCGCAGCGCGGCGGCCAGCACGTAGGCTCCGATCGGGAACTGCGCGGTGTGGCCCAGGAACGACGCCGGAACCGTACGGCCGCCACGCAGCGGTACGCGGTCGCCCACAATGGCGACGAAGCCTCCCGCATCCACCCGGCGCTGCAGTTCCATCGCCGTGGCCGGCCCCATGTCGGTGACCTGGATCAGCTCGACCTGCGCAAGCGGGTCCAGCCGCTGCATCAGCCGGTTGAAACGCTGCGCGTGCGCGGTGTGCACCAGTACGGTGATGTGGAAGCCGGGCACCTGTTCGGCCAGCACCTGGCACAGTTCCAGGCAGCCGATGTGCGCGGTGAGGATCAGTCCGCCTTCACGGCGCGCGATCTTCTGCAGCATCAGGTCACGCTGCAGGTGGATGCGGTCGGCCGGGTAGCGCCCCCCCAGGCCAAGCAGCTTGTCGAGCAGGGTGTCGGCGAAGGTGGCGAAGTGCTTCAGGCTCTGCCAGCGCCCCGGCGCGCGACCCAGTACGCCGCCGTGTGCCTGCAGCCGCTGCAGGTACTGCAGCGATGACTGCCGCGCCACGCGGTTGGCCAGCCAGTGGCACAGCACCACCGGGTAGACGCACAAGCGGAACGGCCAGCGCCCGAACCAGCGATGCACGCCGCACAGGAACAGCACGCCGGCCGCCGACGTGGTTTCACCCAGCTCTGCCCAGTGCGGTGCGGGCGCGTTGTCCTGCGCGCTCATCGGGACGGCCCGGTCGCGCGCTGCCAGAGCAGGCGCGGTGCGCGCGGCAGCATGCCGAAGAACAGGCGGGTGTGCATGCGGCTGATGCGTACGTTGTCGCGCCATACGTCGAAGTGCGAAACGCCGTCGCTCGGGTAGGTCACCCGGGTCGGCTGGCTGATCACGGCCACGTTCCGCCAGAACAGCCGCACCAGGATCTCGGTGTCGAAGTCCATGCGCCGACCGATGGTTTCTTCGGCGACCAGCCGGTTCACCGGCGGCAGCGGATACACGCGGAAGCCGCACATCGAGTCGCGGATGCGCAGCGACAGCGTGTTGATCCACACCCAGATGTGGGTAGCGTAGCGACCGTACAGGCGCGCCTTCGGCACGCTCGCGTCGTAGGCGGGAATTCCGCAGATCACGGCCTGCGGTCGAGCGCGGGCCAGCGCGATGAAGGTCGGGATATCGGCGGTGTCGTGCTGGCCGTCGGCGTCGATCTGCAGCACGTGCGAGTAGCCGAGCCGGGTAGCTTCGGCAAAACCTGCCAGCATTGCACCGCCCTTGCCCTGGTTCTGGTCCAGGCGCAGCAGGCGCACTGTCCCGGAATGGGCGTGGGCGAGCGCCCGCAGCACCTGCGCACAGTCCGGGTGCGAGCCATCGTCGACCAGCAGACAGGGCAGCCCGCTGGCGCGCACGCCCGCCACCACCGCACCGATGGCATGCTCGTGGTCGTAGACCGGAATCACCACCACCGGGGCGAACGCTTCACGCATCCGCGAACACCACGCGACCGCTGGCATGCACGCCGTGGTCGGACGTGTAGCGGAAGGTCATCACCGACGTCTCCACATTCCAGCCCAGCGTGAGCTGCAGCACATCGCCCGGACGCGCCACGTGCTGGAATTTGAGCGCGTCCATCCGCAGGAAACGGGGCGGCATGACGAAGGCCTCGCGGGCGTAGTGGATCGCCCAGTCCAGCTGGACCACGCCTGGCAGGATCTTCGCCTGCGGGAAGTGGCCATCGAAGGCCAGCAGGTCGGCCTCGAGCGGAAGCTGCACAAGCGCTGCCGCGGCGTCACGCTGCTGCCACCGGGCGACCGGCATCAGCGGACGGAACAGCAGGGAAAGGGCGGCCGCCGTGGTTTTGCCCTGCGCGTTGAAGGGCAGCTCCTCGACGAAACGCCAGCGGCGCGGACGCGTCACCGCGTCGTGGCTGCTGGCCAGATGCGTGCCCAGCTGCTGGGCCAGGCGGCGGCGCTGCGCGTCGTCCCAGCGGACCACGGCGGCATCGCTCGGCACGACCACGGCCGCCAGCTGTTCACGGGCACCGGACAGGACCAGAACGCGTACGTCCTGCACCTGCGGGTGCGCGCGCAGCTGCTGCTCAAGCGCATCGAGCGAGACGCGTCGCTCCTCGATCTTGACGATGCGATCAGCCCGGCCAAGCAGGCGGAAGCTGCTGCCTTCGTCGGCGACAACGCGGTCCTGGGTCTGCCACCAGCCTGGCTCGGCCAGGTGGGGCGAGGCCACGGCCAGGCAGTCGTCCTGGATCGTCCACTGCACGCCGGGCAACGGGTGCCACTGCGGCTGCTGGGCACTCCAGCGGCGCCACGCAATGCCGCCGGTTTCGCTGCTGCCGAACACTTCGGTCGGCGCAACGCCGAGCAGCGCCCCCGCCTGCACGGCGGCCTCGGCAGGCAACGGTCCACCCGAGGAGAACACCGCGCGCAGGCGGCCGCCCAGCGCCGGCCAGTCCAGCTGCGCGGGCAGTCGCTTCAGGTGGGCCGGGGTCGCGACCAGAATCGAGTCGTGCTGGGCGAGCGCACTGACCAGGTCTTCATGGAAGAAGCGACGCGGCTGGATCGCGCGGCCGGCGGCCAGCGGCCACAGCACGCGGAACAACAGGCCATAGATATGCTGGTGCGATACGGTGCCGTGGACCTGAACGCCTTCCAGCTCGGCACCAAACGCGGACTGCAGCGCATCGACTTCGGCGGTGAGCTGGCGCAGGCGCTTGCCGATGGCGGTGGGCGCACCGGTGCTGCCGGAGGTGAACACGATCAGTTCGAGCTGTGTTTCATCCAGTGCCTGCAGCGTCGTGGTGGGTTCCACGTGGGCATCGGCCTGCAGCGCCGCAGGCATGTCGCCCGCGAACCCCTGAACCTGCGGACGCAGCGCTTCGAGCGTGGCCGGCAGGTTGTCGCCGCCCAGGAACACGCGTTTACCGGCATGCCAGGCCCCCAGCAGCGCCGCGGCGAAGTCCAGGGTGTCGTCGAAATACAGTGCCCAGTCCTGCCCCGGCGCACGTGCGAAGGCCTGCTGCCAACGCAGTACCTGCGCGCGGAAGTGCGGGTGATCCAGCCGGGTCCCGTCGCTGGTCACGCCGATGGTGCGCCCGGGCAGATCGCGCAACGCCAGCTGCGTCAAGGAAATCCAGTCAACCATGTGCATGCGCCGCCTTCACCCGTCGCCGCACCAGCCACTCACCGCCAAACAGAACGCCCATCATCACGTACGCCAACAGTCCGTTGTAGAGCGCCCAGACCTGGTTGGAGGCCCAGAGCGCGGTCATCAGGGCCAGCGCCCCGTTCAACACGAAAAAGCCGCACCACACCTGGGTGACGCGGCGGGTATAGACCACGGCGAACGGTGGCAGGTCCGGCTCGGTGAGCCGGGCCAGGCGTTCAACGGCCGTGGGCGGAAAGCGCAGGCTGGTGGCGAAGATGACCAGCATCACGGCGTTGACCAGGGCCGGGTACAGCTTGAGCGGTAGCGTCTGGTTGAAGGCAGTGGCCAGCAGCGCGAGCAATCCGGCACCACCGGCGGCGACCCACCACACCGGCTGGCGGGTAGTCAGCGCGCGCAGCGCAGCCAGCGCGAACAGCAGCAGGGCCATCCAGCGCGGTTCGAACCGCCCCAGCGAGAGGTACACCACCAGCGGGTACGCCAGCGACAGCACCGCAAACGCCGCGACCCGCAGCCGGACCATGACCGATCTTCAGCAGCGGCCGTCAGGCGGCTGCTTGTCCCGGCAGCAGCCCATGCACTACATCGACGATGTCCTGCACGGTGCGCACCTGCTTGAAGGCCTCCGGCTGCAGGTTGCGGCCGAGCAGTGGCTTGAGCTGCACGATCAGGTCCACGGCATCGATGCTGTCGATGTCGAGGTCGTCGTAGAGGCGGGCTTCGGGCGTGATGCGTACCGGCTCGATCTCGAAGCTGTCCTTGAGGATCTTGACGATACGGTCGAAAAGTTCGTTCTTGGTCATGACAAATCCTGACGCACCATTACGACGGCTGGCGGGCGGCGACGAACTCGCTCAACGCGCGCACGCTGGAAAAATGACGGCGGGTTTCTTCCGAATCCGCGGACAGGCTGACACCGTACTTCTTCTGAAGGGCCAGTCACAGTTCAAGCGCATCGATGGAATCCAGACCCAACCCTTCCACGAACA
>JAEWLO010000475.1 GCA_023457475.1 Pseudomonadota bacterium
CAGCAGCGCCGGCCGCAGCGGACGCAGCGAAAGGGAGCGATCAGGTTGGAATGTCATGGCGTATTGAGGGAATCACGTACACGGGTCAACAGGGAGAGCAGCTGCGCGCGCTCGTTTTCGGAGAGGTCGCGCATGGCGTCGTTGATGGTCGCCTCGCCACGCAGCTTGAGCCGGGCCCAGAGCGCGCGGCCTTCGTCGGTCAGCACGATCTGCAACGCGCGCCGGTCCTGTGCATGCGGCTCGCGGCGGACACAGCCCAGCGCTTCCAGCTTGTCGAGAAGGCGGGTGACCGCGCTGGGTACCTGGTCCAGGGCCTGGGCCAGTTCGTTCGCGGTGCACGGGGCACGGAACGAGAGCACCTTCAGCCCGAGGTAATGGGTGAAGCCGATGTCCAGGTTCTCTTCGGCCATGGAAACGTCGAGCTGACGCATCAGGCCGTCGCGGACCTGGCGCAGCAGCAGGCCGAGGCTGGGCGGGGTGGATTCAGGGCAGATCATCATGGGGGCGCACTTTACTTCCGGAAAATATATTTCTCAATGGAAATATTCGATTTGGAATAGTTTTCCTTAACGGAGGTTCAGGATCCGAGCGTGGGTGGCGTGTCGAACGGACAGAGACCGCCTGCGGCGGCCGGAGGCCCGCCCTACCGTCCGCGCGGTTCCGGTGGCCGGGCTTGGCATCCTTGGCCGCATCCGGATAATCGACCGCCTGCGAAGGCGACCGCCGTCGCCGTCCCTTGTCACAGGTAACAATCCCGCATGACCGAACTTGCCCGCCCCGCGTTCCACGGCTTTGAACAGCTGCCCCTGCGTGAATACGCCGAACGGGCGTACCTGGACTACTCGATGTACGTCGTCCTGGACCGCGCCCTGCCGTTCATCGGCGACGGGCTCAAGCCGGTGCAGCGGCGCATCATCTATTCGATGAGCGAGCTGGGACTGAATGCGTCGTCCAAGCCGAAGAAGTCGGCCCGTACCGTCGGTGACGTCATCGGTAAGTACCACCCGCATGGCGACAGCGCGTGCTATGAGGCGCTGGTGCTGATGGCCCAGCCTTTCTCCTACCGCTACCCGCTGATCGAAGGCCAGGGCAACTTCGGTTCCAGCGACGACCCGAAGTCGTTCGCGGCGATGCGTTACACCGAATCCAAGCTGACGCCGATCGCCGAAGTGCTGCTGGGCGAAATCAACCAGGGCACCACCGACTGGGTGCCGAACTTCGACGGCACGCTGGAAGAGCCGACCTGGATGCCGGCACGCCTGCCGCACCTGCTGCTCAACGGCACCACCGGCATTGCCGTGGGCATGGCCACCGACGTGCCGCCGCACAACCTCAACGAGATCGTCAGCGCGCTGCTGCACCTGCTGGACGACCCGGACGCGAGCATTGCCGACCTGTGCGAGCACGTGAAGGGCCCGGATTACCCGAGCACGGCGGAGATCATCACCCCGCTGGCCGACCTGCGCACGCTGTATGAAACCGGCAACGGCAGCGTCCGCGCCCGCGCCACCTTCCAGAAGGAAGGCACGAACATCGTGGTCACCGCCCTGCCCTACCAGGTCTCGCCGTCGAAGGTGATCGAGCAGATCGCCGCACAGATGCGCGCCAAGAAGCTGCCGTGGCTGGAGGACATCCGCGACGAATCCGACCACGCCAACCCGGTGCGCGTGGTCCTGCTGCCGCGTTCCAACCGCGTCGACGCCGAACAGCTGATGGGCCACCTGTTCGCCACCACCGACATGGAGCGCAGCTACCGCGTCAACATGAACGTGATCGGGCTGGACGGGCGTCCGCAGGTGAAAAACCTGAAGATGCTGCTCAGCGAGTGGCTGCAGTTCCGCCAGGCCACGGTCACCCGTCGCCTCAACCACCGCCTGGAAAAGGTCGAGCGTCGCCTGCACCTGTTGGATGGCCTGCTGGTGGCGTTCCTCAATCTGGATGAAGTGATCCACATCATCCGCACCGAGGACGAACCGAAGGCGGCGTTGATCGCGCGCTTCCAGCTGAGCGAGGATCAGGCCGAGTACATCCTGGAAACCAAGCTGAAGCAGCTGGCCCGCCTGGAGGAGATGAAGATCCGCGGCGAGCAGGACGAGCTGGCGAAGGAACGCGACAAACTGCTCGCCATCCTCGACAGCAAGGCCAAGTTGAAGAAGCTGATCCGTGACGAGCTCACCGCTGACGCGAAGAAGTTCGGCGACGCCCGCCGTTCGCCGCTCGTGCAGCGCGGTGCGGCACAGGCCATCGACGAAACCGAGCTGGTGCCGAGCGAGCCGATGACCGTGGTGCTCTCGGAGAAGGGCTGGATCCGTGCGGCCAAGGGCCACGACATGGACCCGTCCACGCTGAACTACCGTGAGGGCGACACGCTGCTGGGCGCGGTACGCGCGCGCAGTACCCAGCAGGTGGCGTTCCTGGACAGCGAAGGACGTGCCTACTCCACGCCCATCCATACCCTGCCCTCGGCGCGAGGCAATGGCGAGCCGCTCACCGGCCGCTTCTCGCCGGCGGCCGGCAGTGCCTTCATGACCCTGGCCAGCGGCGAGGCCAACACCCGTTTCGTGCTGGCCTCCTCGCACGGTTACGGCTTCGTGACCCGCTTCGAGAACCTCACCGGTCGCAACAAGGCCGGCAAGGCGATGCTCAACCTGACCTCCGGCTCCAAGGTGCTGACGCCGGCCGTGGTGGCCAACCCTGAAACCGACCGCATCGTGGCGGTGACCAGCGCCGGCAACCTGCTGGCCATTCCGGCCAGCGAGCTGCCGGAACTGGACAAGGGCAAGGGCAACAAGATCATCGAGATCCCCAAGGCCAAGCTCGCCACCGAGCGTGTGGTGGCCGTGGTGTCGGTGTCGCCGGGCAACACCCTGCAGGTGCGCAGCGGTGCACGGACCATGAATCTTTCGTTCAAGGAGCTGGACGGCTACATCGGGGCCCGGGCCACGCGCGGCCACCTGCTGCCGCGTGGCTGGCAGAAGGTGGAAGGGTTGTCGGTGGAGTGAGGAGCACCGGGGTCGGATCCCTTTCCACCGGAAAGGGCTCTGACCCCGGACACCGCCCCTGGCAGGTGTCAACATTGGTTGACACGCATTACCCCGGTCCACGCCAACCTCGGTTGGCGATTTCCATCCCAATGGGGTCAGAGCCGTTTTCGTCGAAAGCGGATCTGACCCCAGACACGAAAAAGCCGGGGATTCCCCGGCTTTTTCGTTGTCGGCTGGCGGGCGGTGGAGC
>JAEWLO010000476.1 GCA_023457475.1 Pseudomonadota bacterium
GCCGATCACCGTTATCGGCGGTCGTCTGGCGACCGATCCTACCGCACCGCGCCGCGCCCGTTCCCGCGCCTGGCATCCGCATGCGCGGCATCCAGGCGTGCGGCATCCGCGCGTGCGGCGCGTGTCCACGCACGCAGGCCCGTCACCGCCAGGCCGATGAACAGCACGTACAGCGCGGCCGTGACGTGCAGCGACTTCACCGCGTACATGCCGACGTACACCACATCGACGGCGATCCACAGCCACCACGTGGCCACGTGCCGCCGGGCCTGCCACCATTGCGCCACCAGACTGAGCGCGGCCAGCATCGCATCCAGCCACGGCAGCGCCGCATGCGTCCACGTATGCATCGCCGCGCCCAGCAGCACGCCGAACGCTATGCCCACGCCGAGATCACGCAACAGACGTGGCAGCGGCAGCGGAGCGATCCGGATCCCGCCTTCCGCCGCCGCCGTGCGTCGCCAGTTCATCCAGCCGTAGAGCAGGAACGCGCCGAAGGCGACCTGCAGCAGCGTGTCCGAGTACAGCCGTGCTTCGATGAACACCAGGGCGTACAGGCCGACAGACACCAGCCCCACCGGCCACGCCAGCAGGTGCCGGCGCGCCATCAGCCAGACGCCGAGAATGCTGGCGACGACGGCGGACCATTCGAGCACGGCCGGGTTCACAGGCCGATCGTCACGGACAGGCGCGCCTGACGCGGTGCGCCGGCGAACAGGTAGTAGTCGCCATCGGTGCTGCCGGTGTCGCGCCAGTAGAAGCGGTCGAACAGGTTGTCCACCGACAGGTTCCAGCGCACGGGACGGTTGCCCAGCGTGTGCTGGAAGCGCAGACCGGCATCGAACACGCCGTAGGACGGTACCTTCACCGCGCCGTCCACGGTCGCCACGTTGGAGGACGCATAGCGCCAACCACCGGCCACGGCCAGGCCGTCGACGAAGGGCAGGGCATAGTCGACATGCACGGTGCCACGCACCTTCGGCACATTCACCAGTTGATGGCCTTCATACGTGGCCGTTCCGGTATCGCGCGCACGGGCCTGCAGCACGCTGGCGCTGGCGGTCAGGGTCAGTCGTTCGCTGAGCTGACCGTTGGCGGTGAGCTCCAGCCCGGTATGGGTCTGCTGCCCGCTCTGCACGAAGGTGTAGCCGGCCTCGCTGTCGTCGGGCTGCGCGTACTGGAACGGCTGGGTGGTACGGAACAGCGCGGCCCCCAGGATCAGCCCCTCGCCAGGCGCGAACTTCATTCCGACTTCCGTCTGGCGCGATTCCAACGGTTGCAGCCAACTGCCGCCGTTCTGCGTCCAGAACGGGGCTTCTCTGCCCAGCGACAGGCCGCGCACGTAGCTGGCGTACACGCTCAGCGCGTCGTTCGCCTTCCATACCAGCGCGGTCTGCGGCAGGAACTTCGAAAGGCGGCTGTGGCGTTCTGGCGTACCCCGCTTGTCGTAGGCGCGTTCGTCCATGCGTACGTAGCGGCCACCGGCCAGCCACTCCCATTGGTCGCCGAAGGACATGCGGTCGAGCAGGAAGGCCGAGCGCTGCCAGCTGTCCAGGCGGCGCGCGCTGGCACCGGGCTGCAGCGGCGAGGGATCGAACACCGGTACCTGCATGTCGGCGATGTTGGCGGTGCCGACGTACTCGTTGACGTTCTGGCGCTTGTCGACCGTGCGATGGAACGCATCCACGCCGAACGACAGCTGATGCTGCACCGTGCCGGTATGGAAGCGACCGCGCAGCTCCGCACGCAGCTCCTGGTTGACGCGGGTGTCGTCCGGGCTGCGGTAGTCGTAGATGTCGTAGTCGCCATTCGGGGCGAAGTAGTTGCCGGGGGTGCTGCCATCCGCACAGGCCGCGCTGTAATAGCAGCCGTAGGCGAAGGCGACGTTGTCGTTGATGACCGTGCGGCTGTGTCCCACCGACACGCGCGACTGCCAGTCCGGCGTGAAGTCGAAGGTGTGCAGCGCGGTGAGGTTGGTGCTGTCGATCCCGACCGGCTGCACCCAGGGCTGGTACCCCAGCATCTGCGACCGGTCCACGTGGCGTGGAATGCCGGTGGCTCCCAGCAGCTGGAAGCCCGAGGCCGAGCGCTGTGCGCTGGTCTGGTAGTTGGCATCGATCTCCAGTTTGCCGCGTTCGCTGATCTTCCAGTCGGCGGCCAACGCATAGAAATTGCGGCGCCCATCGGCATGATCGATGTACGAGTCGCTGTCGTCCCAGGCCGCATTGAAGCGCAGGCCGAAGGTCGGGGTCAGCCAATGCCCCAGGTCGACAGCGGCGTAACGTGAGCCTTCCGAGTCGGTACCGAGGGTGACGTCGCGCACCTCGGCGGTGCGCTTGCCGACGTAGTTGATCAGTCCGCCGGGAGCCATCACGCCGGCCGCGAGCCCGGCTTCGCCCTTCAGCACTTCCACCTGGGCGATGTTCTCCAGCGCGAGGCGCTGCTCGCCGGCCATGGACAGGCCGTTGAAGCGGTAGCCGGTCGCCAGGTCCAGGGCGAAGCCACGGATGGCCACGTTCTGGTAGTAGCCCACCGGGGCGTAGCTGTCGCCCAGCGACGCGTCATGCCGTGCCAGTTCCGACAGGCTGCGTACCTGCAGGCGGTCGAGGTAGGCGCTGTCGAGGACGTTGACCGAGGCGGGGGTGTCCTTCCACGTGCCCGTGCCGAAGCTGCTGGACGGGACCGCGGTGGCGGTGGCCTTGTGCGCCTGCACGCGTACCCCGGCCAGGTCGGTGGGCGAGCGCTCGCCGGCATCGGACGACGGCTCGGCGGCGAACAGGGGGAGGGCGGCGCAGAGGGCGGCGGTCAACAGGGAGACGCGGAAGCAGCGGTTCATTCGATTCGTCATCAGCCAGAGGAGACGAAGCGAAGGCACGCACGCGCGTCGTGCCCGGCGGACACTGCGTGTGCTGCTCAAAGCTCCCTACGCCGGTGCAAACCGGATCAGGTTCCAAGGGACTCTCTCAGCCTGGCAGATCCAGGCACCCCCGCTTCAATGGACATTTTCACACCAAAACGTGGGGAAGCGCCACTCGACGTCTCACGCAGCCCTGCGAATGCGGTCCAGCAGGGCCCGCCCCGACGGCTGCGCGAACCAGTCGGCGTGGCCGAGCAGGAAGGTGTCGTAGGCCACGTCGGCATTGGCCCGCGAACCGGTGATGCCGTCGAAGTACTCCACCTCCGAGAGGGCGAAGTCCAGGTGCACCAGGGGCAGCAGGTCGGCCAGCAGTGCACCTTCCGCGGCCGTCAACGGGAACACCGTGCGGTAGCCCTCGAGCAGCGCGATGGCGGTTTCCGGGTGGGCGACCGGGCCGTCCGGGGCCAGCCAGTCCACGGCATTGCGTTCGATCGCGGTGGCGAGATCGAACAGCGTACTGGTGGGCGCGGCCAGTCCAAAATCGAACACGGTGGTGATAGGGCTCAGCGCGCCGTTACCGTCCCACAGCAGGTTGGAGACGTGCCAGTCATTGTGTCCCCAGCGCACCGGCAGGGCCTGCTGTCGACCGCCCAGGACGGTGTGCCAGGGCAGGATGGCGCGCGCCAGGTCCGCCTGCCAGGGCCGACCAGCGAGGTAGGCGGCAAGCCGCGGTCGGTGCTGCAGCATGTGCTGCAGCGCACCCACCGGATCGACGGCGCGGATCAGGTCGTCGCGGGCAACCAGCACGTGGGTTGTTCGCTGGGGAGCGTCGTAATCGGCCGCTGCCCGATGCAGGTGCGCCAGCATGGCCCCCACCTGGCGCGCCCGGGGCAGGTCGATCAGCGGCGTCCACGACGGCGTGTCGCGGTACAGGTCCACGCCTGTCCCTTCGGCATGCACTTCATAGGTCCAGGGCGCGCGTTCCAGCGCGGTCGCCCCGTCGCGCGCCGGCAGCACCTTCACCACCGGCAGGCCGGCAGCGGCCAGGTGAGCGATGAACGCGTGCTCTTCCTGCAGCACGGCGGCGTCGCGTACCCGCACGTGGTGGCGTTTCACGAACACACGACCCTGCGGCCCCTGGATCAACGCGGCGGCCGAAAAGGGGCGTGGACTGTGCCAGTGGACGTGGCAGGGCCCTGCCAATGCCGCGTGCCGTGTACCGAGCCAGGCGACATCCGCGTCGGTGAGTGGAGGCCAATCGGCCGGGACCTGATCGTTGTCCAGGCCCTGCACGCGGTGTCCCGGGGTGCTCAAAGCTTGCTGTCGCGGAGATAGTCGAAGAGTTCGGCGTCGCCCTTCAGCCCGAGTTTGAGCATGGCATCGCCTTTCTGCCGGCTGATGGTGCTCACGCTCTTGTGCAGATGCAGGGCGATTTCCTTGACGGTCTGCCCTGCGCCCAGCAGGCGCAGCACCTCGACTTCCTTGGGCGAGAGCGTGCGGGTGTCCTTCTCCTCCACCGGGTGTGTGCCGATAGCGTCAATTCGATCGCGCAGCGACTGGCTGAGGTAGGACTGGCCACGACAGACGGCGAGGATGGCCTGCGGCAGTTCGTGCAGAGACGAGGCCTTGTCCACCACCCCCCGCACACCGGTGGCGACCACCATGCGCAGGATGGCGACATTGTTGGCGACGCTCAGCATCACGACGGGCAGCTCAGGATAGTGGCGACGGATCATGTTGATCATGGTGAGGCCGTCGGCCTGCGTGCCACCCGGCATGGAATAGTCGGTCACCAGTACATCGCAGGGATGCGCCTTCAGCAGCTCCATCAATTCCGCCGGGCCATTGGCCTCGGCCACGACCGTGCCGAAGCCGGAGCCTTCAATGATGCCTTTGGTGCCGACGCGGACGACCGGATGGTCATCGGCAATGATGATGCGCAGGGTCATGGACTAGTATTGCCTGTACGGCACCGGCCCAACGGGGCCCGCCGGAATGTGGGAATCATTTTACGGAGATAGGACCGCATGCGTACCTCGGTTGTCCGCTGGCTGGTCGTGCTGCTGCTTCCGATTCTGCTGGTCACGGCCGGCACCTCTGGCAGGGCTGCACCCGGTTCCCCACCGGCACCGACGCTTTCACCGCGCCAGGCCGAATGGATCGAGCGGAACCCTACCATCTTACTGGGCCTGTACGACAGCGGCTGGCCACCCTTCGAGTTCATGCAGAACGGCAGACCGGAAGGGCTCGGCTACGACTACCTGACCCGCCTGTCGCGCGCGCTGGGCGTGAAGATCCAGGTGCGTACGTATCGCGACTGGTCCGAGGTGCTCGAGGCCGCCTGCCGCGGGGAAGTCGATGTCGTAATGAACATAGGACTGACGCCGGGGCGCACCCGGTGCATGGTGTATACCGCGCCGTACGCCGAGGCTCCGCTGGCGGTGGTGGGGCGACCGGGAGATACCCGGGCATCGTCGGACCCGGACCTCACCGGTCTGCGCGTCGTGACCGAGCGGGACTTTCTGACCAGCGAGCAGATCCGCGCACGCTTCCCAGCCGCAAAACGGGTCATTGCCGACAACACTGCAGCAGCATTGGCCATGGTCGCGAAGGACCAGGCCGACGTGTACATCGGCAACGCGCATGTCGCTAACGCCCTGATCCGCGAACGGAACATCGAAGGCGTCACCCTGCTGCGCCCGAGCGACCTGCCGGGCGAACGCCTGCATTTCGGCGTGCCCAACGCGCGACAGCCACTGGCCGAGGCATTGGACGCAGCCCTGTCCACGCTGCCGGCCAGCGAGCGTGATGCCATCGCCAAGCGGTGGCTGATGCCCCTGGAGTGGTCGGCCCGTTCGCGGCTGATCCTCGGCGAGGCCGAACGCAGGGTGCTGTCCCGCCCGATGCGCATGGGCTTTGCGCCGCACGCAGCCCCCCTGTCCTTCGTTGACGCGGCCGGAGAGCCGGCGGGCGTGGCCGGCGATTACCTGCGCCAGCTGCGCATGGTGGGGGCGCAACTGAACCGGGTGCCGGCGCACGACTGGTTCGAAGTCCGCGATCAGATGCGGCGCGGCGCGGTCGATGTCGTGATGGGCATGCCCAACGACGCTCACTACCTGGGCGACGACTGGGTTTTCAGCCAGCCGTTCATCAGCGTGCCCAATGTGATTGTCACCCCCAACAAGAGCCGCTCGGTCCTGGGTCTGAGCGACCTGGACGGGCGCACCCTCCTGCTCTCCGATCCGGACCGGTTGCGCGGCTACATCCTGCAGCACGCGCCGAAGGCCCGGATCATCCCGGCGCGCGGTGTCGAGCAGGCATTGGCGCGGTTGGCCAATGGCGATGCCGACGCCTACGTGGGCAATCTCGCCCTGGTCGACCGCGTGATCCGCGAGCTGTATCCGGCCACCCTGCACGTGGCCGCGCCTGCGGGGTTCAGCGACCAGCTCTCGCTGGCGGTGCGGCGGCCGTACGCGCCGCTGGCCACGACCTTCGACCGCGTGCTGACCAACCTGAGCCCTCGCGAACACGCCGCGATCCGCGGAGATTGGCTGCTGGCCGAGTATCGCACCGGCGTGGACTGGCGCACGATCGCGACCTGGGCGGTGCCGGTGTCGCTGGTGTTGCTGACCGGCCTCATGGTGCACGGCTGGGGCTATCTGCGCCTGCGTCGGGAAGTGGCCATGCGCCGCCGGTTGGAACAGCGCCTCGGCGAAGTCACCGACAACCTGCCGGCGATCGTCTACCAGGCCCGGCGCGACAGCGAGGGCCAGGTCACGTTCCCCTACATCACCGGCGACCTGCACTCGATGTTCGGGGTCAGTGCAAGCGAAGTGATGGCCGATCAGACCCGCCTTTCCGATCAGATCGATGCGCGTGACCGCGAGAAGATCAACGACGCGATGGCGCAGGCGGAGCGCAACTTCGCACCGCTTGATCTGGAGTTCCGCACCAACCCGCACGGTGTGGTGCGATGGGTGCGCACGCGCGCGTTGCCGTACGCGTCGTCGGACGGCGCGGTGCTGTGGAGCGGGTACTGGGTGGACGTCACTGACGCCCGTGCGCAGGCAGATGCGCTCGCTGCCGCCAAATCCGACGCGGAACGGGCCACGGCCGCCAAGTCCAACTTCCTGGCGACGATGAGCCATGAGATCCGCACGCCGATGAGTGGCGTGCTGGGCATGGTGGAGGCCCTGTCGCATACCGCACTGGATGGTGAGCAGCGCCGCATCATCGGTGTGATCGAGGATTCGGCGCAGATGCTGCGGCAGATCCTCGACGACATCCTGGATTACTCGCGCATCGAAGCCGGTGCACTGCCGCTGGAGCCTCAGCCCGTGGCCCTGCGCAGTCTGCTCGACAACGTCCAGCAGCTGCTGGCACCCCAGGCATCCAGCAAGGGTCTGGATCTGAGCCTGGAGGTCGACCCGGAGGTGGCTGCGCGGCACCTGGTGGACGGGATGCGCCTGCGCCAGGTGGTGTTCAACCTGCTCAGCAACGCCATCAAGTTCACCAACGAAGGTGCGGTGAGCATCGCGCTGAAGGTGGAGCGCTCCGACGACATGGCCCAGACCCTGCGGCTGATGGTCACCGACACCGGTATCGGCATTTCCGACGAACAGCGTGAGCGCCTGTTCAAGCCTTTCGCGCAGGCCGATGTCGCCATCACCCGTGACTACGGCGGCACCGGCCTGGGTCTGAGCATCTGCCAACGCCTGGTCGGATTGATGCGCGGCCGCCTGGACATGCACAGCACGCCCGGCAAGGGCACCCGTGTCGAGGTCGTGCTGAACCTGCCGCGGGTTCCGGGCGACGAAGCCGGCCATGAGCTGCCGGCTGGCGTGGATGAGGTACCCCCGCTTCCCCCCAGCCAGCTCCGCTGCCGCGTGCTGGTGGTGGAAGACCACCCGACCAACCAGGCGCTGATGCGCTGGCGACTGCAGCAGCTTGGTCTGCAGCACGAGCTGGCGGTGGACGGCGCGGCGGCGTTGACGCTGCTGGAGGGTGAGCGGTTCGATCTGGTGATCACCGACTGCCGCATGCCGGTGATGGACGGCTACACCCTCACCCGGCATATCCGCGAGCGGGAGCGCGGCACGGGCCGGCATCTGCCGGTGCTGGCACTGACGGCGAGCGCCCTGGCCGAAGATCTGCAGCGTTGCCGCGAGGCCGGTATGGACGACCTCCTGGCCAAGCCGGTGGCGTTGGCAACACTGCGCAAGGCGCTGCGCCGATGGCTGCCGGCCGATCCCGATGATGCCGCAGCGTCGGAGGCAGAACTGGCGTGCGCCGATCCCGTGACGCCGGCCCCGTTGCCCATGCGTGATGCGATCGTGCGCCGCTTTGGTTCCGAACATGTGGCGACGGTGCTGATTGACAGCATGCGCACGGCAACGGAGGAAGACCTGCGGCGCGGCGAGCGGGCACGCGAGCAGAACGATACCAATGCCGCAGTGGAAGTGCTGCACCGGATCGTGGGCGGGCTGGGTACCATCGGGGCCGAGCCGCTTGCGCTGCAGGCGCGTGCGTTGATGCAGCAGATTCCGTCGCGTGGCCTGGCCGAATGCACGGACGACCTCCTCGCGTTCGAGCATGCGCTCCAGGACTACCTGGACAGGTTGGGGTAGAGCCACGCCCTGCATGGCTGCGCGGTGACGGAACGAAAAGCAGCCACGCAGGGC